>JAZFVR010000272.1:0-4575 GCA_036447835.1 Alphaproteobacteria bacterium
CGGGCGATGATGTAGTGCCCCATCTCGTGGACGAACACGATCACGCTCAGGATGAATATGAACGCGAGGCCGTTAGTCCAAATAAGATTCCAGAGGTCCATGTCTCACCAAACTCCGGCCTGAGCGCGGCCGATCAATGGGTGGCGGCGAGTTCCGCCGCTACCTCGCGCGCCTCGGAATCGACGGCGTGTACGTCGTCGAGACCCGCGAGGGGTGCCGCCGGCACCCGTTCGAGAGTTTGCTCGACGGTGCGCACGATGTCGAGAAAGCCGATTTTGCCTGCGAGGAACCCGTGTACACCTACTTCGTTAGCAGCGCTTAAGATTGTAGGTGCGGCACCACCCGTTTTCAACGCCTGCCGGGCGAGGGCGAGGGCCGGAAAGCGGACTTCGTCGGGCGCCTCGAAGGTGAGTGTGCCGACCGCGGCGAGGTCGAGCCGCGGCGCCGGCGCGGCGATCCGCTCGGGCCATCCCAAGGTATAGGCGATCGGGGTGCGCATGTCCGGCGAACCGAGCTGGGCCAGAACCGAGCCGTCTATATAGGCGACCAGGCTGTGCACCACCGACTGCGGGTGGATCACCACGTCGATGCGCTCGGGCGGCAATGTGAACAGATGATGGGCCTCGATCAGCTCGAGACCCTTGTTCATCAGCGTCGCCGAATCGACCGAGATTTTCGCGCCCATCTTCCAGTTGGGATGCGCCACCGCCTGCTCGGGGGTGACGTCGGCCATGGCGGCGAGGTCGAATTCGCGGAAAGGGCCGCCGGAGGCGGTGAGGATGATGCGCTCGATCGCCTCCCTGCGCGCCGAATCGAAGACCTGGAATATGGCGTTGTGTTCCGAATCCACCGGCAACAGCGTGGCGCCGTTGGCGCGCACTTCGGCCATCATGATCGGTCCCGCACACACGAGCGCTTCCTTGTTGGCGAGCGCCACGATCGCGCCGCGCCGCACTGCCGCGAGCGTCGGCGCAAGCCCTGCGGCCCCGACGATCGCCGCCATCACCCAGTCCGCGGGCCGCTCCGCTGCCTCGACCAGCGCCTCCCGTCCGGCGGCGACGGCCACGCCGCTGCCCGAGAGCGCCTCGCTGAGCTCGCCGTAAAGCGCCGGATCTCCGATGACGGCCACGCCCGGCTGCAGGAGCCGCGCCTGTTGGGCCAGCAGCTCGACGTTGCGTTGCGCGGTCAGGGCCTCGATCGCGTAGATGTCCCGGTTGCGCTCGATGAGGTCGATGGTGTTGCGGCCGATCGATCCGGTCGAACCGAGGATGGTAACGCGACGAGTCTGCGTCGCCGGAGTGCGTGCGGTCATCGCCATGCGAGTACCCCTTCGCCCGTGAGAATTACGCTGGCGGCAACGGCCGGCGCCGCCGTCATCAAGCCGTCGAGGCGGTCGAGCACGCCGCCGTGCCCGGGGATGAGTCGTCCGCTGTCCTTGACGCCGAAGTGCCGCTTGACCATCGATTCGCCGAGATCGCCCGCCTGGGCGACGAACGCGAGGACGGCGCTGAAGAGCACGATCGGCGCCGGGTTTGGAATATCGAGCAGCGCCGCGGTCAGGATCCCGACCGCCGCCGCGCAAATCACCCCACCGGCAAGCCCCGCCCAGGTCTTCTGCGGGCTGATACGCGGCGCAAGCTTCGGCCCGCCGATGCCGCGGCCGGCGAAATAGGCGCCGGTATCGGTGGCCCAGACCACGGCGAAGAGCCAGAAGACCGTCTCCAGGCCGAGCGCCGGCGCCGCGCGCAGCCAGACGAGGACAATGCAGGGGATCGAAATGTAGACGACGCCCGCCGCCGACCACAGCCGCCGGGCGCCCGTCGCCCAGGCGACGGCGTAAATCACCGCCGCCGCCGCCGCCGCCGCGATCAAGGCGACGTCGGCCCCCGCCAGGGCGGCCACGGCGACCGGCGCCGCCCCGCCGGCGGCGACCGCCGCGCCGATTGCCATCGCGCCATCATTGCACAGCCGGCTCCACTCATAGCCCATCAGCACCGCCGCCATCGCGACCATCAGCTCGAAGCCGAGCCCTCCCATGTAGGCGAACGCGACCACGACGGACGCGAACACCAGCGCCGAGACCGTCCGCAGCCCGATGCCGTGCAGCATCCGACTATCCGCTTGAAGCGCCATAACGCCGCTCGCGATGATGAAATTCGTTGATCGCATCCTCGAGGTGATCCTTCGAGAACTCGGGCCACATCACGGGAGTGAACACCAGCTCGGTATACGCCAGCTGCCACAGGAGGAAGTTGCTCAAGCGTTGCTCGCCGCTGGTGCGGATGAGAAGGTCGGGGTCGGGTACGCCGGTGGTGTCGAGACACTTGGAGAACAGCGCCTCGTCGACGTCCTCGGGTGCGATCCGCCCGCCGGCGGCCTCGGCGGCGAGGCGTCGCGCCGCCTGGGCGATTTCGCGCCGTGCGCCGTAATTGAGCGCCACGATGAAGGTGAACCCGGCGTTGTCGCCGGTACGGCGCTCGGCCTCGTCGACGAGATCGATGATGTCGTCGGGCAGGCCGTCGCGATCGCCGATGAAGCGCATGCGCACGCCCTCCCGCGCCAGTTCCTCGAGCTCGCGCCTGAGGTAGAGCCGCAACAGTCCCATGAGGTCGTCGATCTCGCGCAACGGGCGCTTCCAGTTCTCCGAGGAAAACGCGTAGATCGTCAGGTACGAAACACCGATTTGGCGACAATGCTTCACCGTTTGCCGCACCACCTCGGCGCCCTGCTGGTGCCCGGCGATGCGGGGCAGGCCGCGCGCCTTCGCCCAGCGCCCGTTGCCGTCCATGATGATCGCCACATGCACCGGCGGCGCCGGCTTGGCGGCATAGGATGCGGCGGCCTCCATAGCGGCTACACCTGCATGATTTCGTGTTGCTTCGTATTCAGCATGTCGTCGATCTTCTTCACGTGCTCGTTGGTGGTCGACTTGATGTCGTCGCCCCACAGCCGGTGATCGTCCTCCGACAGCTCGCTTTCCTTCTCCATCCGCTTGAGCTTGTCCATTCCGTCGCGGCGCACGTTGCGTACAGCGATCTTGGCCTGCTCGGCGTATTTGCCGGCGACGCGGCCGAGTTCCTCGCGCCGCTCTTCGTTGAGATCGGGGATCGGAATGCGCACGAGCTGGCCTTCGGTCATCGGATTGAGGCCGAGGCCGGCGTCGCGAATCGCCTTTTCCACCAGCTTGGTGTTTGCCGTGTCCCAGACCTGCACGGCGAGCATGCGCGGCTCGGGCACGCTGATGGTGGCGAGCTGGCTGATCGGCATCTGGGAGCCGTATGCCTCGACGGTCAGCGGCTCGAGCAGGCTCGGCGAGGCGCGGCCGGTCCGAAGGCCGGCGAACTCCTTGCGCAGCACCTCGATCGCCCCGTCCATCCGACGCATGAGATCGTCGATATCCGGATCAGCCACGCTCGACTCCCTTGGCGATGCCCTCTTGGTCCTCGTCGCTGATGACCGTGTATGTCCCGCGGCCCGCTACGACCTCGGCGAACGCCCCTTCGTTGTTGATCGAGAACACGACGATGGGAATGCCGCTCTCGCGCGCCAGCGAGATCGCCGCGGCGTCCATCACCCTGAGGTCGCGCGACAGCACGTCCATATAGGACAGCCGGTCGTAGCGCACCGCATTGGCTACCTGCTTGGGATCGTCCGAGTAGACGCCGTCGACCTGGGTCGCCTTGAAAATGGCATCGCATCCCATCTCAACCGCCCTGAGCGCCGCCGCCGTGTCGGTGGTGAAGAACGGATTGCCGGTACCGGCGGCGAACACGACCACGCGCCCTTTCTCCATGTGGCGCCCGGCGCGGCGACGGATATAGCGCTCGCAGACGCTGTCCATGGGGATCGCCGACTGTACGCGCGTGTGCAGGCCCAGGTTTTCGAGCGCGTTCTGCAGGGCGAGCGCATTGATCACCGTCGCCAGCATGCCGATGTGATCGGCCGCCGCACGCTCCATGCCGGCGGCCGCACCCGACACGCCGCGATAAATGTTGCCGCCGCCGATGACGACGCAGACCTCGACGCCCGAATCGTGTACGCTGAGAATCTCGCCGGCGACGCGCTCGACCCTGCCCGGGTCGAGGCCGAATCCGCGCTCGCCCATCAGCGCCTCGCCGGAGAGCTTCAACAGCACGCGGCGATACAACCCGGTTGACGGCATAGCGACTACCTCACGAAAGCGGACGCCGCGGCACACTCCTCCCTTATGCTTTTGTCTGCAGCCAACGCCGCAGCTGCCGCGTTGCGACGACAATACTACATCGGCGGCGCGTCCGCATCCGGTTTGCCGCCGACTCCAACGACGAGCTAACCGACGAGCTGGGCGGCGACCTCGGCTGCGAAATCCGTGTCGCCCGCGTCGATCCCCTCGCCCAGGGTAAAGCGCACGAAAGCGGCGATGTTCACTGGCGCCCCCACCTCCTTCGCGGCTTCGCTGAGCACCTTGGAGACCTTGGTCTTGCCGTCGATGATGAACGCCTGTTCATACAAAACCATGTCTTCATAATATTTTCTCAGACGTCCCTCAACTATCTTCTCAACTACGTCATCAGGCTTTCCCGAGGACCGCGCCTG
>JAZFVR010000273.1:0-5367 GCA_036447835.1 Alphaproteobacteria bacterium
CGGCCGACGCACAGCGTCTCCTTGTGCTCGAAGGCGCGGCGCTCGAGCGCGGCCAAGATCGCGTCGATGTCGGCGAGCAGGATGGCGGCGGCGCGGTCGAGCTGCACGGAAAGGCAGGTGTCGAGCACGTCCGACGAGGTCATGCCCTGATGCACGAAGCGCGCCTCGTCGCCGACCTCACCGGCGAGCCAGGTGAGGAAGGCGATGACGTCGTGCCGCGTCTCGCGCTCGATCTCGTCGATGCGCGCGACGTCGACGTTCTCGAGCGCGGGCTTGCCGCGCTTCCACACCGCCTGCGCCGCCTCGCCCGGGATCATGCCGAGCTCGGCGAGAGCGTCGCAGGCGTGCGCCTCGATCTCGAACCAGATGCGGTAGCGCGTCTCTGGCGCCCAGATCGCGGCCATCTCAGGCCGGCTGTAGCGGGGAATCAAGAACCATCTCCTCTCGCCTTGGACGCGGCGCAGCATAGCACCATACTATCGCGTCATCAGCACGGCTGAACCGCGCATCGTGACGGTGTAGGATCGGGCGCTGGATCGCGAGGTTGACCGATGGAGAACTTCACGCCCGTATCGGCGCTGGTCGGCGGCGCGCTCATCGGCGCGGCGGCGTCGCTGCTCCTGTTGCTCAACGGGCGCATCGCCGGCATAAGCGGCATCGTCGGCAACCTCGTGCAGTCGGCGACGGGCGAGAACACCTGGCGCGTCGCCTTCGTCGTCGGGCTGATCGTCGGGCCGCTCGTCTACGACGCGGCAACACGCGCCCCGGTGACGATCACGGTCGACGCGCCGCTCCCGGTGCTCATCGCCGCCGGCTTGCTCGTCGGCTTCGGCACCCGCCTGGGAAGCGGCTGCACCAGCGGCCACGGCGTCTGCGGGCTGGCACGCTTCTCGCCGCGCTCGCTCGCAGCCACGGCGATCTTCCTCGCCACCGCCGGGCTCACGCTTTTCGTCGCGCGCCGCCTGGTGGGGAGCTAGCCATGCCGAAGATTCTCGCGGGCCTCGCCTGCGGCGTCCTGTTCGGCGTCGGTCTTGCGATATCGCGGATGATCGACCCGGCCAAGGTGCTCGGCTTCCTCGACGTCGCCGGCGATTGGGACCCGAGCCTCGCGCTGGTGCTGATCGGCGCGGTCGCCGTCAGCGCGCTCGCATTCCGCGCCATCCGCCGCCGCCCGCGACCGCTGTTCGACGCCCGGTTTCACCTGCCGGCGCGCAAGGACGTCGACGCCCGCCTCGTCGCCGGCGCTAGCGTCTTCGGGATCGGCTGGGGCCTCGTCGGCTTCTGCCCCGGGCCGGCGCTGGCGGCGCTGGCGCTCGGGCTGTGGCAGCCCGCGGCGTTCGTCGCCGCCATGCTCGCCGGCATGGCGCTCTACCGCTTCACCGCCGGAAGGCCGGCGGACCGGCGCGCTACCTCTGCGTGATCGTGATGTGGCCGGGCTGGGCGGCGACGCGGTCGAGCCAAGCGCGGACGGCGGGGTAGGCGGCGAGGTCGAAGCCGCCCTCGCCGGCGACGTGGGTGTAGGCGTAGAGCGCGATGTCGGCGATGGTCGCGCGCTCGCCGACGAACCACTGGCGATCGGTCAGATGCCCTTCCATCACGTCTAGCGCGGCGTGGCCCGCGGTCTTCTTCTGCTCGAGCAGGGTGCGGCGCGCCGCGTCGACGTCGAGGTGCTTGAGGAGGAAGCGCGAGGTGGCGATGTTGGGCTCGTGGCTGTACTGCTCGAAGAACATCCACTGCAGCACCTGCGCGCGCGCTAGGCGGTCGTCGGGGAGATACCGCGTGCCATCGGCGAGGTAGAACAGGATCGCGTTCGATTCGGGCAGATACGCGCCGTCCCCGGTCTCGAGCACCGGGATGCGCCCGTTGGGGTTCTTGCTCAGGAACTCGGGCGTGCGCGTCTCGCCGGCGATGATGTCCTTTTCGATAAGCTCGAACGGCTCGCCGAGATAGTTGAGCAGCAGCCGCACCTTGTAGCCGTTGCCCGAATCGAGATAGTCGTACAGCCGCAGCATCGCATTCTCTCTCTTGTATCGACTTACTCTGGTCGATCGTGCTCGTAGAGCGTGTGCTCGGGCATGTCGGGCAGCCACGGCTGGCGCCGCACCGTCCACAGCTCGTAGCTCGGCGCAAGTTTCTCGGGCGTATCGAGCGAGCCGAGATACACGTCGATGTCCGCCGAGCCCGACCACAGGGAATATACCGGCGAGCCGCACTGCTTGCAGAAGTGCCGCCGGCTCGCGGGCGACGACTGGTGAAACGCCGTTTCGCCCGATTCGATCGTCACCCGGTCGCGCCGAAAGACCGCGAAGACCGCGAACGGCGCGCCGGTGTTGCGCCGGCAGGTCTCGCAGTGGCAGATGCCGACGCGGATGGGTTCGCCGCGCGCGCGGTAGCGCAGCGCACCGCACATGCAGCCGCCGGTGAAATCGTCCTCGGCCATCTCTCCGCCCTCCCTCGCATTCCGCGGCAACCGCCGCTACGATCGAAGAATACCGAAGGCGCGCCCGGCGCGCGCAAGAGAATTTCTGACGTTCCGGATTAGCAAGACCACGGGCGCCCGCAAATGACCGCCACCAGCGATCCCATCCTCGGCATCCTCATGCTCAACACGCGCTTTCCGCGCCCGCCGGGCGACATCGGCAATCCCGAGACCTGGCCGTTCCGGGTGGCTTACGAGACGGTCGAGGCGGCGACCGTCGCGCGCGTGGTCAACGCCGATCCGCCGGTCGATCTGCTGCTGGCGCCCTTCATCGCCGCCGGGACACGCCTCGTCGCCGCGGGCGCCAAGGCCGTCACCACCTCCTGCGGCTTCCTGGCGCTCTTTCAGGCCGAGCTCGCGGCGGCGCTGCCGGTGCCCGTGATGACCTCGAGCCTGCAGCAGGCGGCGCTGGTGCAGGCGTCGCTGCCACGAGGCAGGCGCGTCGGAGTCGTCACCATCAGCGCCGCCGAGCTCGGTCCCGGCCACCTCGCCGCCGCCGGCGTGCCTGCGGGTACCCCGGTCGTCGGCATCGACGACGGGCGCGAGCTTCACCGCATCATCATGGCCGACCTCGAAGAGCTCGACACCGCCGCGGCCGAGGCCGACGTGCTCGCGGCGGGGGTGGAACTGGTCGCACAAGCGCCCGACGTCGGCGCCGTGGTCCTCGAATGCACCAACATGGCGCCCTACGCACGCGCGCTCAGCCAGCGCCTCGGCCTGCCCGTCTACGACATCGTCAGCCTGGTGACCTGGCTCCACAGCGGCCTCAGCCCGCGGGCGTGGATTCCGCAATCCTGACCCGGCCAAATTAAGGGGACACCTTAACTTAATTCACCGGTCTGGATTGACGACGAATTAAGTAAGGTGTCCCCTTAATTTGGCCGGGTCAGGAAGGCGAGCACCAAAAGGGCGCAGCGAAGATCGACCAGGCGGCTCCCGCCTCAGCCCCCGCCGTCGGCACTGCCCGCCACCGGCCACGGGTTGTCGGGGCGCCATTCGGTGACGCGCAGATGATCGCGCTCCTCGACGACGACGTCGCCGAGGCGGCGCACGCTCGCCATGTGCCCGTCGAGCGCCGCGTAGTCGGAAAGGCGCATGGTGAACTCGATCGGCGCCACCAGCGCCGGCGTCGGCACCGAGCCGAACGAATTGTCGGGCATGCGCGTTACGTCGACGAAATAGGTGATGCCGCCACCCGGCCACACGTAGACCGGCGCGCCGCCCGAGGTGACGCGGGTGAGCGCGCCGCGCACCGATCGGGTGAGCTCGACCGGGTTCTCGGTGACGCCGGCGCGGAGACTCCCGCCGGCACCGGCCATGAACAATACCGAGACGAGCGCCGGCTCGCAGTTCTCGCCGACGCGCGCGACCGCCTTCTCGATTACGCCGGGCATCGGCGCCGGCACCGCAACCAGATCGTCGTCGAGGACGTAGTATTCGGCGTCCTCGCCAGTGGTGCTGACCATCAGCAAGCGCAGGCCCGGATAGGCGACCCTGGCGTCGATGCTCTCGATGATTGTCAGCGGGTCGTCGATGTCGGTGCCGCCCCAGCCCGACCCCGGCTCGGCGACCTGGAAGTAGCGCCCCGGCGTCGAGCGGCGCCCGCGCACGCGCACGCCCGACGGCTTCATGCCGAGGAATCGCCCCGCCTGGTGCTCGGTGAGCACGCCGGTGATGTGGTCGTCGACGACGATGACCTCGTCGACGTGTCCGTGCCACTGCTGGGCGAACATGCCGATGGTGGCCGAGCCGCAGCCCACCCGCATGCGCTCTTCCTCGATGCCGTCGATCACCGGCGGCCGCCCCGCCCCGACGGTGAGCGCCGCGCCGCCGTCGACGGCGAGGTCGACCGTCTGCTTGTTGCACAGCGCCAGCATCATCTGGCAGGTGACGTTGCCCTCCTTCTTCGTGCCTCCGGTGAGGTGACGGACGCCGCCGAGCGCCAGCATCTGCGAGCCGTACTCGGCGGTGGTGACATGGCCGACCTGCTCGCCCGCGCAGTGCACCGCCGCCTGCTCGGGGCCGACGTAGCGGTCGGTGTCGATCTTCAGCTTGAGCCCGCAGTAGCTGAAGATGCCCTCGGTCACCACGGTGACCACGTCGACCCCGTCGTGCTCGCTGGCGACGATGAAGGGCGCCGGCTTGTAGTCGGGATAGGTGGTGCCCGAGCCGATGCCGGTGACGAAGGTCGGCGCCCCCGGGATGAGGCCGCCGTCCCAGTCGCGGGCGAGGAACGGCACCATCTCGCCTTTCTCGTCGAGCGTCTTCTGGGCGAGCACGACGGGGTCGGTGCGCACGAGCGCGCCAGCGACATTTCCGTAGCGGTCGCAGGCGCCGGTGCGCCCGGGGCGGATGCGGCACAGCACCGGGCAGGCGTCGCAAACGACGATGTCGGCGCTGTCGGCCTTCTTCTTGCGCGGCTCAGCCACCGGCGGCTCCCCCGCCCGCCGCGAGGATCGCCGCGCGCACCCGGTCGGGCATCGCCGGCAGGCGGCGGATGCGCACCCCCGCTGCGTGCTCGATGGCGCCGAGGATCGCCGGCGCGGTGGGGATCCGCGCCGGCTCGCCGATGCCCGTGGCGCCGTAGGGGCCCAGCGGCTCGGGGTCCTCGACGAGGATGCATTCGATCTCGGGCACGTCGCCGAAGGTGGTAATGAGGTAGTAGTGCAGGTTCTCGCTTCTACCCGGCACGTACTCCTCCATCAACGCGAAGCCGATGCCTTGCGCGACGCCGCCGTGAATCTGGCCCTCGACCTGGGTCGGGTTGATCGCGCGACCGACGTCGTGGGCGGCGACGATCCTGAGCGGCTTGACCGTGCCGAGCTCGACGTCGACCTCGACCTCGGCGATCTGCGCGGCGAAGCCGTAGGTCGCGTAGGGCACGCCTT
>JAZFVR010000274.1:0-7544 GCA_036447835.1 Alphaproteobacteria bacterium
GACGCGGGCGTAGCCGTGCTCGACCCGGCGCCCGCTCTCGTCGTAGCCGGGCGCGCGGTAGAGCGCGATGTTCTCTGTCATCATCTCGTGGGTGTAGAGATCGAGCGCGGCGTAGCCCTGGCGGCGCGCCTCGGCCTCGGCGAAGTCGATCAGCCGGCGGCCCAGGCCGCGGCCCTGGCAGTCGGGGTGGACGGCGACGTTGTCGAGCAACAGGCCGTCGCCCTTGCGCTTGAGCACCAGCACGCCGGCGACCGCCGCATCACACGCAATGACGAACGCCTGGTGGCGGGCGATGACCTCGGCGTAGTCGTCGAGCATCGGCCCCGGCGGCTTGCCGAGGCGCGGTACGTAGGCCGCGTACGCCGCATCGACGCAGGCGGCGATGGCGGGCGCGTCGGCCGGCTCGGCCGCCCGAATCGCGAACTCCGCTTCGCCCGTGGTCATCACACCGCCAGGGTGACGGTCACCGGCACGTGGTCCGACGGGGCCGACCAGCCGCGCGCGTCGCGCAGCACCTCGGCGCTGGTGAGCGAATCGGCGAGCGCCGGCGTCACCCAGACGTGGTCGAGGCGGCGGCCGCGGTCGGAGGCCTCCCAGTCGCGCGCGCGGTAGCTCCACCAGCTGTACAGCCTTTCCTCGGGCGGAATGAAGCGGCGCGCCGCGTCGATCCAGTCGTGCGCCGCGCGCAAGCGTTCGAGCACCGCGACCTCGACCGGCGTGTGGCTCACCACCTTGAGGAGCGCCTTGTGCGACCACACGTCGGCCTCGAGCGGCGCGACGTTGAGGTCGCCGGTCATGACCAGGCGGTTGAGCGGCGCCTTGCGCGCGGCGAACCAGTTGGTCATCTCGGCGAGGAAGTCGAGCTTGTGGGCGAACTTGTCGTTGGCGAGCGGGTCGGGCACGTCGCCGCCGGCGGGGACGTAGAAGTTGTTGATCTCGATGCCCGAGGGCAGCGTGGCGACGGCGTGGCGGCCGTCGGCGCGGTCGCACCACTCGCGGCCGCCGCCGTCGGCGAGCGGCAAGCGCGACACGATCGCGACGCCGTTATAGCCCTTGTAGCCGTTGATCACGCTGTGGTCGTAGCCGAGCGCGGCCAACGCCGAGTGCGGGAACGACTCGTCCACCACCTTGGTCTCCTGCAGGCAGATGACGTGCGGGTCGTGCGCTTCCACGAGGGCGGCGATGCCGTCGAGGCGCAGGCGCAGCGAATTCACGTTCCAGGTGGTGATGCGCAGCTCCGCGCGAGAGCGGGGTGATGTCACGGTGTGCCTCGATTGCGTCCGGCCCGATCGCGAGGCGCGACTCTAGGGAACGCCGGTGAGCCCTGTCAAACCCGTGTGAACGCCGCTGATTTGGCGCAGCTTTCGCTGGCATTTCGGGGAAGGCGCGATAGAGTGTGGCCGCCCCGGGTGGGCCGGCGCACGAAAGCACGAAATCGAGGGAGGGTTCCGTTGGCGTTCCGCAAGGCCCCAACGATCGCGCTCGGCGCGCTCCTCGTCGGCGCGGCGCTGGCGCTGGCGCCCGGCGTGTCCGTGGCCCAGGAGGTGACGCTCAAGCTGCACCACTTCCTGCCCACCAGCTCGACGACCCACGCCGGCTTCCTCAAGCCCTGGGCCGACAAGGTGATGGCGGAATCGCAGGGGCGCATCAGGATCGACATCTATCCATCGATGCAGATCGGCGGCCGCGCGCCGCAGCTCTACGACCAGGTCAAGGACGGCGTCGTCGACCTGGCGTGGACGCTTCCCGGATACACCGCCGGGCGCTTTCCCCTCGTCGAGGTATTCGAGCTGCCCTTCGTCACCGGCTCGGCCGAGGCCACGAGCCAGGCGCTGATGGCGTTCTACGACAAGTACCTCGAGGACGAGTTCAGAGACGTCAAGGTCATTGCGCTGCACGCCCACGCGCCCGGCGCGCTGCACATGGCGACGCGCCCGGTGCGCGTGCTCGAGGACTTCGACGGAGTCAAGATCCGCGCGCCGTCGCGCACCGTCAACGCGGCGCTCAAGGCGCTCGGCGCGACGCCCGTGGGCATGCCGGTGCCGCAGGTGCCCGAGGCGATCGCGCGCGGCGTCGTCGAGGGCGCGGCGCTGCCCTACGAGGTGACGCTGCCGCTGCGCATTCACGAGATCACGCGCTACCACACCAACACCGGGCTCTACACCGCGGTGTTCCTGTTCGCCATGAACCGCGACCGCTACGAGAGCCTGCCCGCCGACCTCAAGGCGGTGATCGACGCCAACTCGGGCATCGGCGTCGCCGCGTGGGCCGGGCGCGTGTGGGACGCCGCCGAGGCGCCGGGGATCGCCGCGGCCGAGGCGCGCGGCAACGCGTTCTATACGCTCGACGCCGCCGAGGTCGCGCGCTGGAAGGCGGTGACCCGCCCGGTCATCGACGACTGGATCGCCGCGACCGACGCCCGCGGCCTCGACGGCCAGGCGCTCTACGACGAGGCCAAGGCGCTGGTCGCCCGCTACGGCGAGTAACGCGCCGGTGGCCGCGGGCGGGGACGGCCAGGCCAGGCCGCCACCCTCGCGCTTCGGCCGCATCCTCGAGCGACTGGCGAAGGGGCTGGCGCTCGGCGGCGGCGTGGTGCTGCTTGCGGTCACCGGCGTCACCGTCGTCAGCGTCGCCGGGCGCACGCTTTTCAACAGCCCGATCCTCGGCGACTTCGAGCTCGTCGAGATCGGCTGCGCCGTCGCCGTATTCGCCTTCCTGCCCTATTGCCAGCTCGAGCGCGGCAACGTCGTCGTCGATTTGTTCATTCGCCGAACACACAACCGCGCCCGCGCCCGCCTCGACGCCGTCCATGGCCTCGTCTACGCCTCGATCGCGGCGCTCTTCGCGTGGCGGTTCGCGCTCGGCGGCTGGGAGCTGCGCGGGTGGGGCGAAACCACCATGATCCTTGGTCTGCCGCTGTGGTGGGGGTTCGTGCCGATCGTCGCCTCGGCGGCGCTTCTGGTGCTGATTTGCATATACACATTTGGCCGCGACCTCGAGGAGAGCAAACGGTGAGCGGGGTCGAGCTCGGCGTCGTCATCTTCGTCGTGCTGATGGCGCTGCTGGCGTTACGCATGCCCATCGGCGTCGCCATGCTGGTCACCGGCATGGCCGGCTACGTGCTCGCCTCGGGCTGGGGGCCGTTGATCGCCTACCTCAAGACCGGCCCCTACTACCGCGTCTCGAGCTACTCGCTTTCGGTCATTCCGCTGTTCCTGCTCATGGGCCAGTTCGCGACGCAGGCCGGACTGAGCCGGGCGCTGTTCCGCGCCGCCAACGCCTGGCTCGGCCACCGCCCGGGCGGCCTTGCCATGGCGGCGGTGGGGGGCTGCGCCGGATTCGGCGCCATCTGCGGCTCGTCGCTCGCCACCGCGGCGACGATGGCGCGGGTGGCGCTGCCCGAGATGCGGCGCTACCACTACTCGGGCGCACTCGCCACCGGGGCGCTCGCCGCCGGCGGCGCGCTCGGCATCCTCATCCCGCCGTCGGTGGTGCTGGTGATCTACGCCATCCTCACCGAACAGTCGATCGGCAAGATGTTCCTCGCCGCCTTCGTGCCCGGCGGCCTCGCCGCGCTCGGCTACGTGGCCGCGATCGCCATATACGTGCGGCGCGATCCCGCCGCCGGCCCCGCCGGCGAGCGCAGCGGCGCGCGCGCCCGTCTGGCGGCGCTTCGCGACGTGTGGTCGGTGGTGCTGATCTTCGCCCTCGTCATCGTCGGCATCTACCGCGGCTGGTTCACGCCGACCGAGGGCGCGGCGGTGGGCGCCTTCGGCACCGGCGCGCTGGCGCTCACATACGGGCGCATGCGCCTCGCCGGCCTCGTCGAATGCCTCTACGGCACCGCCCAGGCGACGGCGATGATCTTTCTCATCCTGCTCGGCGCCGACATCTTCAACGCCTTCCTCGCGCTGACCCAGCTTCCCGTCGCCTTCGCCGAGGCCATCGGCGCGAGCGGCCTGGCGCCGCTCACGGTGCTGGCGGCGATGCTGCTCTTCTACCTCGTGCTCGGCTGCGTCATGGACAGCCTGTCGATGATCCTGCTGACGATCCCGGTGTTCTTCCCCATCATCGCCGGGCTCGACTTCGGCCTCGGGGCGGAGGAGACCGCGATCTGGTTCGGCATCCTGACGCTCATCGTCGTCGAGGTCGGGCTGATCACGCCGCCCATAGGTCTCAACGTGTTCGTCATCAACGCGCTCGCCGACGGCGTGCCGATGCGCGAGACGTTCAAGGGGGTGGTGCCGTTCGTCGTCTCCGACGTGGTGCGCATCGCGCTGCTCGTCGCCTTCCCCGGCATCACCCTGTGGCTGGTGCGGGTGCTCGCCTGAGGCGGCGGCGGCGCGGCCGCCCGGCTCAGGTCCAGTATTCGGGAAGCGTGCGGCGGGAGATCCTGTCGATGTCGGTGCGGGCGATGCCGATGTCGCGCAGCTGCGCCTCGTTGAGCGCGAACAGCTCGCGCTTGGTGGAGATCGCGCGCCGCCAGCGGCGCCACGCCTCGATCAGTCCGTTGAACATGGGTAGTCCCTCGTTGGTGGCCGGTCCGGGGACGGGAACCGGCTTCCTCATACGGTCGATTCGGTTAACATTTCGGTAACTTGCGGCACCGCCGCCAAGGTCGATATATAGGGGTCGATATATTGAGGGGCCGGCCGGCGCGGGGTTGGGAAATGGACGTACTCGTCGTGCAGCACATGGCGACCGGGGGTCTCGGCGCCCTCGAGGACGCGCTCGCGGGCGCCGGGCTCGGCCTCGATACGCGCGACGTCGAGGCGGGCGCACGCCTGCCCGAAAGCGACGCCGGCCACGCCGGCCTCGTCGTGCTCGGCGGCGTCATGAACGCCCACGACGACGCCCGCCATCCCCATCTCGGCGAGACCGCCGATCTCATCGCCGCGTTCCACACCCGCGCCAAGCCCGTCCTCGGCGTGTGCCTCGGCGCCCAGCTCATCGCCCGCGCCTTCGGCGGGCGCGTCTGGCGCCACGCGCGTCCCGAGATGGGTTTCGTTCCGCACATGCTGACGCCCGCCGCGGCCCGCGACCCCCTGTTCGCCGGGCTCGCGTCGCCGCAATGGCTCCTGCAGTGGCACGACGACACCTTCGACATGCCGGCAGAGGCCGCGCTGCTGATGACGGGCGCCGCCTGCCGCAACCAGGCGTTCCGCCTCGGCGAAGGCACTTACGGCATCCAGGGCCACTGCGAGGTGACGCGCGACCTTCTGCGCCTCTGGCTCGCCGAGAGCAAGGCCGCGGGCTACCACTTGGCCCACCCCGACTTCTACGCCCGCATCGACGACGAGATGGCGGTCCACCTCGCCGCCGCGCTGCGCTTCTGCCGCACGCTCGGCGAACGCTGGGCGGGGCTGGTAAAGGCGCGCCACGCGGCGTGAAGACAGCCGCCCGGGCGCGATAAACGGCCGTAGGGGCGGGTTTCAAACCCGCCCCTACGGTGCCGGCGTGGTGTCAAGACGGCGGCGTTAGACGCCCAGCTTCCCGGCCGTCTGGTCGAGCGACTTGCGGGCAAGCTCGACGAGCTCGTCGATCTCGGCGTGCGTGATCACCAGCGGTGGCGACAGCACCATGATGTCGCGGATGGCGCGCATCACGAGGCCGTTCTCGACCGAGAAGTCGCGGCAGGCGTTGCCCACCTTGAGGTCGGGGTCGAAGGATTGGCGCTTTCCTTTGTCCTTGACGAGCTCGATGCCGGCGATCATGCCGACGCCGCGCACCTCGCCGACGAGCGGATGGTCGGCGAGCTCGCGCAGGCGCGCCTGCAGGTACGGCCCGGTGTCGGCGCCGGCGCGCTCGACGATCTTCTCGTCGCGCAAGATGCGCAGGTTCTCGAGCGCCACCGCGCAGGCGACCGGATGGCCCGAGTAGGTGAAGCCGTGGACAAACTCGCCGCCCTTGTCGATGATCGCCCGGGCGACGCGGTCGTGCACCATCAGCGCCGAGATCGGCAGGTAGCCCGACGACAGGCCCTTGGCCATGGTCATGAAATCGGGCTCGATGGCGAAGGTGTCGCTGCCGAACCAGTTGCCGGTGCGCCCGAAGCCGCAGATGACCTCGTCGACGATGAGCAGTACGTCGTACTCGCGGCAGATGCGCTGGATCTCGGGCCAGTAGCTGGCGGGCGGCACGATGACGCCGCCGGCGCCCATGATCGGCTCGCCGATGAAGGCGGCGACCCTGTCGGGGCCGAGCTCCAAAATTCTGTCCTCGAGCGCGCGCGCCGCCTTGAGCCCGAACGCGCCCGCGTCGAGGTCGCCGCCGTCTTTGTACCAGTACGGCGCCGCGACGTGTTCGAAGCCGGGAAGCGGCAGGTCGAAGCCGGTCTGCATCGGCGTCAGGCCCGAGAGCGACGCCGCCGCCATGGTGACGCCGTGGTAGGCGTACTCGCGGCTGATGATCGTCTTCTTCTCAGGCTTGCCCAAGAGGTTCCAGTAGAAGCGAACCATCTTGGCGATGGTGTCGTTGGCCTCCGAGCCCGAGTTGGCGAAGAACACGTGCTCGAGGCCCGCCGGCGTGATCTCGCCGAGGACTCCTGCGAGCTCGATCGCCGGCGGCGTCGCCGACTGGAAGAAGGTGTTGTAGTAGGGCACCTCGCCGAGCTGGCGGTAGGCGGCCTCGCGGAGCTCGTCGCGGCCGTAGCCGACGTTGACGCACCACAGCCCGGCCATGCCGTCGAGCAGCCGGTTGCCTTCGGAGTCCCACAGGTAGACGCCCTCGGCGCGGGTGATGACCCGCACCCCCTGCTCGTTGAGGAGCTTGGTGTCGGTGAACGGGTGCAGGTGATGGCGGCGGTCCATCTCCTGCCATGCGGCAGTCGCTTTCGTGGTCATCGGTTCGATCCTCGTAGAATGCGTTGCTTCGTTCGGGTGTATGGGTCGGGGGGCGCGAAAACGCCCCCTCACGAAGCGGCCCGGCCTACGGCGTGAAGTCGATGCGGGCGCAGAGGATCAAAAGCTCGTCGTGGAGCGTGAGGGCCGGGCGAAAATCTCGCGTCGCGCGGGTCATGGACAATGATACCACGGCCCCGGCCAGGGTGTCACCGGGCGTCGCGGCGCGCCTTCTCACACGTTCAAGAGCAGGAACTCGCGCTCCCACGACGAGATCACGCGCTGGTAGGCGTCGTGCTCGGCCCGCTTGACCGCGATGAGCACCTCGACGAACTCCTCGCCGAGCACCTCGCGCAGCGGCTTCGAGGCGCGGAACCCGTCGAGCGCGTCGGGCAGATAGCGCGGCAGCGCATGCGCGCGCTCGTAAGCCGAGACGTCGATCGGCTTGGTCGGCTCGAGCTTCTCGACCATGCCGATGTAGCCGCAGGCGAGCGACGCGGCGATGGCGAGATAGGGGTTGGCGTCGGCGCCGGCGACGCGGTTCTCGACCCGGCGCGCCTGGGGCGCCGAGTTGGGCACGCGAAAGCCGACAGTGCGGTTCTCGCGTCCCCAGTGGACGTTGATCGGCGCGTCCGAGTAACGCAGCAGGCGCCGGTACGAATTGACGTTGGGCGCCAGCAGCGGCATCGCCGCCGGCAGGAACTT
>JAZFVR010000275.1:0-2118 GCA_036447835.1 Alphaproteobacteria bacterium
GGCTACGTGTTCCAGATCGCCGACACCGGCATCGGCATCGCGCCCGACGACATCGCCCGGGTGCTGGCGCCGTTCGGGCAGGTCGACGGCACTCTCGCCCGCAGGTTCGAGGGCACCGGCCTCGGCCTGTCGCTGACCAAGTCGCTCGTCGAGTTGCACGGCGGGTCGTTCGACCTGCAGAGCGCGCCCGGTGCCGGCACCACGGTCACGGTGCGCCCGCCGGCCGAGCTCATCACGCAACCGCAGGCGAACAGGCGCTCCCCCAACGACGACATCGCCGCCGCGGGCTGAGCGGTCGCGGCGAGCCAGCGGCATCGGCGCGCTCTTCAGCACACGCCGTGACCAGGCAATAGTGAAGGCTCGCGCCCGGCAAAAGTCTGGCTGGGGCGGGTGGACTCGAACCACCGAATGCCGGTACCAAAAACCGGTGCCTTACCGCTTGGCTACGCCCCAGCGATGCGCGGCGATCTTGCGCCAAAGGCCGCAAAGCCGCAAGGCTGCGTCTCGCGGCACCTCGGGCCAGTGTAGGGGCGGGTTTCAAACCCACCCCTACGTCGATCGGGCATCAACCACCGACTGAGCCTCACGGGAAGGCCCGCCCCTATTTCGCGCGCCCGTAGACGTCGTCGAAGCGGACGATGTCGTCCTCGCCGAGGTAGTCGCCGCACTGCACCTCGACGATGCGCAAGGGGCCCTTGCCCGGGTTCTCGAGCCGGTGTTTGGTGCCGACGGGAATGAATGTCGATTCGTTTTCCTTGAGATCGCTGACCTCGTCGCCGCGGGTGACGCGCGCGGTGCCCTCGACGACCACCCAGTGCTCGGCGCGCCGGTGGTGCATCTGCAGCGACAGCGCGGCGCCCGGCTTGACCGTGATCTCCTTGATCTTGAAGCGCGCGCCGTCGAGCAGCACCGAGAACGAGCCCCACGGGCGGCGCTCGCTGAGGTGTGCCGTCGCCTCGCCGCGCCCGGCGCTCTTGAGGCGCTCGACGATCGCCTTGACCCCGGCGGCGTCGCGGCGGTCGGCGACGAGCACCGCGTCGGCGGTCTCGACGACCACGAGGTCGGCGACCCCGGCGCAGGCGACGAGCCGGCGATCGGCGCGCACCAGCGTGTTGCGCGTCGCCTCGAGGATGGCGTCGCCGTGGACGACATTGCCGTCGGCGTCCTTGTCGCTGACCTCCCACAGGCGGTGCCACGAGCCGACGTCGGACCAGCCGATATCGACGGGAACCACCGCGACCGCATCCGAGCGCTCCATCACCGCCTTGTCGAAGGGCAGCTCGGGCACCGCGGCGTAAGCCTCGGCGGGCACGCGGAACGGCGCCTCGTCGGCCTTGGCGCCCGCCACGGCGGCGCGCACCGCGGCGAGCACCTCGGGCGCGGTGCGCTCGAACTCGGCGAGGACCGCCGCGGCCGAGAACACGAACATGCCGCTGTTCCACAAGGCGTCGCCGCCGGCGATGAGGCGCTCGGCCTCTTCCGTGGGCGGCTTCTCGACGAAGCTCGCCACGGCGAACGCGCCCTCGACGCCTTCGAGCGGATCGCCGCGGCGGATGTAGCCGAGGCCCGGGTCGGGCTCGCCGGGCGTGACGCCGAAGGTGACGAGCTTGCCGCGGGCGGCGGCCTCGCGGGCGCGGGAGACGGCGGCCGCCAGCGCCCCGGAATCGCGGATCACGTGGTCCGCCGGGGCGACCCACAACACGGGCGCATCGAAGCGCGCCTCGGCGTAGAGCGCGGCGAGCGCCACCGCGGCCGCCGTGTTGCGCCCCATCGGCTCGGCGACGACGTGGCCGCCGAGGCCGCCCTCGAGGTCGCGGAGCTGGTCGAGCACCAGGAAGTACTGGCTCTCGGTGGTCACGGTGACCACCTGGCCCGCCGGCGCCGCCGCGAGCGCCCGGCGCGCCGCCTGCTGCAGGAGCGAGCCGTCGCCGGTGAGATCGACGAGCTGCTTGGGATAGATCTCGCGGCTCGTCGGCCACAGGCGCGAGCCCACGCCGCCGGCCAGAAGCACAGGCACCAACGTCGCCATGAACCCTCGCTAGTGGTCTAAGTCTGACATATGGCACCCATGCGACGGCCTTCCGAGTTCATTCGGCCAGGCGCGTGACGTGCTGTGAT
>JAZFVR010000276.1:0-3845 GCA_036447835.1 Alphaproteobacteria bacterium
ACATTATCAATTCACAACAGGCAGGTAGTGTTTGCGCCACTTGACCTGTGCACCCCGGCACTGCTGAGCGGGACGCAACGGGTTGAACCAAAGGACATACGCGTTAATGTGGCGAATGGTGCCTTCGCGTCACTTTTCTCCGTTCAAGCCTCGACTGAATCAGGTCTGCTTGCCGGGGTAAAGTGGTCGAAATCCTCTCGATCTTCCGCTTTGAGCCACATTGCGGACGAAGCTACGGTCACGACGATACGGGGAAAGATAGCCAGTTTCGGACATTCAGCATCCTAACCGCCTCAGCGGGTATCGCAGCTCGGGTATCCCAGCTGAAGGAAGTTAGTGAGCAATGCGTACCTACGGCCTCACTCCGCTGTTCCGCTCGACGATCGGCTTGGACCGCTGGAACGACCTGTTCGACAGCGTGTTCCGCGCCGACGAAGCGAGCGTCGCATACCCACCCTACAACATCGAGAAGGTGGGCCAAGACAGCTACCGCATCACCATGGCGCTCGCCGGCTTCACCGAGGACGACCTCAACGTGACGGTGCAGGAGAACCTGGTTACCGTCGCCGGCAAGGTCGCGGAAAGCCGTGAAGACAAGGCGACGAATCTGCTATCCATCGGGAAGTAGAGGGCAAAGGCTCGATTGCAATGAGTCCCGCCTACATCGAGGAACGCTTCGAGCGCATGTTCCTAGCGCGCATCCCACGCGCCGTGGCCCGGAGCTTTAGCGACGAGCAGCTCACGGCGATCAAGACCGTGTTCGGGGCCGAGGGCTGGGATCACCATAGGCTCGACTTTCGCGGCATGTTGTGGTTGCCGTTCCGGCGCTGGTATTATGTGTTCCTCGCCGGGCCCGAGCGGCGTCATCGCGCGCGTCCGCGGGATCTGCGCGAACGCAGCCCCATGCGCCGCGTCCTCGGCGCCGCGACCTCGGCGATCGTGGTGATCTGGCTCGTCCTCCTCGTCGTCTACCTTCTCGTCCCCGCCGATCTGCTTCCCCCACTCTAGCGAGGGACGATCCGCTCAGAGCGGCGGTCTTCGCCCGTCCCAGGGGCTAAGGCGCTCGAGCGCCGCGCCGATGCGCAGCGCGCCGACGTCGTCGTGGCGGCGCCCGACGATCTGCAGCGCGGTGGGCAGGCCGTCGCCCCTTGCCGACCCGGACATCGAACATCGAGCTTCCCTGGGAGCAATCGTACGGTTGAAATCGGTCGATCGTATTGGTCTCGGAAACGTATCCACTTGAATTTAAAAAATAATTTAGGCCACCGTTCTGCAATAAAAATGAAAATCAAACAAAATGAATATCTTGCTCCTTAAAATATCATGCAAGACCAACGGCGGGCCGGGATGTCGTCGACGCGTCCGCGCTTGAACGCCACGCGTCCGGGTGCCAAGCTGGACGCGGCGTGGACACGAAGGGAGAGGGCAAGATGATGGCAAGGGGCGTGATTACGGCGGCGATCCTGTTCGCGACGATCGGGCTCCTCGCCGCCTGCGCCGCGGATGCGCCGCATCTCTCCCCCGACGATCCCGAATATCACCGCAATCACGGCCACGCCGGCTACGCCGACCTCACCGCCAAGGGGTTCGGGCATTAGGAGCCTGTCCGGATGCTCGAGGCGGGGAAATCTTACGACGAGGTCTGTGGCGCGTTCCGCTGGCGCGTGCCCGGGCGCTACAACATCGGCGTCGACGTCTGCGACCGCCACGCCGCCGATCCCGACCGCCTCGCGCTCATCCACGAGGCCGACGACGGCGGCGTCGAGACCTGGACCTTCGCCCGCCTCGAGGACTCCTCGAACCGCCTCGCCAACGCGCTTCGCGCCCTCGGCGTGGCGCGCGGCGACCGCGTCGGCATCCTCTTGCCGCAACGCCCCGAAACGGCGATCGCCCATATCGCGACGTACAAGCTCGGCGCCATCGCCGTGCCCCTGTTCACGCTGTTCGGCCCCGACGCGCTCGAATACCGGCTCGCCGACAGCGCGGCGAAGGCGCTGATCACCGATGCCGAAGGCATGGCCAAGGTGCTGCCGCTCAAGGACCGCCTGCCGCGTCTCGCCACGCTCGTCTGCAGCGACGGCGCCGCCGCCGGCGGCGAGGATTTCCATGCGCTCCTCGCCCGTGCATCGCCGCGCTTCGCAGCCGTCGACACGGCCGCCGACGATCCGGCGCTGATCATCTACACCTCGGGCACCACCGGCCCGCCCAAAGGCGCGCTGCACGCGCACCGGGTACTGCTCGGCCATCTGCCCGGCGTCCAGTTCCCGCACGACTTCTTCCCCCGGGCCGGCGATCTCTTCTGGACGCCCGCCGACTGGGCGTGGATCGGCGGGCTCATCGACGTGCTGCTGCCGGCCTGGCACTTCGGCGTTCCCGTGCTCGCCCACCGCGCGCGCAAGTTCGACCCCGAGCGCGCCTTCGACCTCATGGCGCGCCACGGCGTGCGCAACGCCTTCCTGCCGCCGACGGCGCTCAAGCTCATGCGCCAGGTGAACGACCCGCGCGCGCGCCACGACTTGCGCTTACGCAGCGTCGGCTCGGGCGGCGAGACGCTCGGCGAGGAGCTCCTGGCGTGGGGCGAGGAGACGCTCGGCGTCACCATCAACGAGTTCTACGGCCAGACCGAGGTCAACCTCGTCGTCGGCAACTGCGCCGAGATCATGGCGGTGCGCCCGGGCTCGATGGGCCGCGCGGTGCCGGGGCACGCGGTCGCGGTCGTCGGCGACGACGGCGCAGCCGTGGCGACGGGCGAGGTCGGCCAGGTCGCGGTGCGCCGCCCCGACCCGGTGATGTTCCTCGGGTACTGGCGCAACCCGGAGGCGACGAAGGCGAAGTTCGCCGGCGACTGGTGCCTCACCGGCGACCTCGCGCGCCATGACGCCGACGGCTACTTCTGGTTCGCCGGCCGCGAGGACGACGTCATCACCAGCGCCGGCTACCGCATCGGCCCCGGCGAGGTCGAGAATTGCCTGATGACGCACCCGGGCGTCGCCATTGCCGCCGTCGTCGGCGTGCCCGACGCGGTGCGCGGCGAGATCGTCAAGGCGTTCGTCGTGGTGAAGCCGGGGGTCGAAGCGTCGGACGCGCTGGCGGGCGAGATCCAGGACCACGTGCGCACCCGCCTCGCCGCCCACGAGTACCCGCGCCAGGTCGAATTCGTTGCCGAGCTGCCGATGACCGCCACCGGCAAGATCATGCGCCGCGTCCTGCGCGAACGCCCATGAGCGCAACGAGCGCGCGCCGCAGTGCCGTAGAGCCCAGGCGCTAAAGCACCGCGAACTTGATGACGAATAGGACGGCGATCGCGGTGACCGCGGGGCCGGCCTCGGAGAAGCGGCCGCTCAATATCTTGATCGCGGCGTAAGTGACGAAGCCGAAGCCGATGCCGTCCGAGATCGAGAAGGTGAGCGGTATGCCGATCGCGGTGACCACCGCCGGCGCGTACTCGGTGACGTCCTCCCAGTCGACCTCGGTGAGGCCACGCATCATCAGGCAGGCGACGAGCAGCAGCGCCGGCGCCGTCGCGTAGGACGGGATGGTGCCGGCGAGCGGCGAGAAGAACAGGCACAGCAGGAACAGCACCGCCACGGTGACCGCGGTGAGCCCGGTGCGCCCGCCCGCCTTCACGCCGGCGACGCTCTCGATGTAGCTCGTCGTCGTCGAGGTGCCCAGCACGGCGCCGACCACGGTCGCGCTGCTGTCGGACATCAGCGCGCGCCCAAGGCGCGGCAGGCGGCCCTGCTCGTCGAGCATGCCGCCGCGGTGCGCCACGCCGATCAGCGTGCCCGCGGTGTCGAACAGGTCGACGAAGAGAAAGGCGAAGATCACCGAGATCAGCGAGACGT
>JAZFVR010000277.1:0-6240 GCA_036447835.1 Alphaproteobacteria bacterium
GGCGTCGCAAACGACGATGTCGGCGCTGTCGGCCTTCTTCTTGCGCGGCTTCTTGCGCGGCTCAGCCACCGGCGCCTCCCCCGCCCGCCGCGAGGATCGCCGCGCGCACCCGGTCGGGCGTCGCCGGCACGCGGCGGATGCGCACCCCCGCTGCGTGCTCGATGGCGCCGAGGATCGCCGGCGCGGTGGGGATCAGCGCCGGCTCGCCGATGCCCTTGGCGCCGTAGGGGCCCAGCGGCTCGGGGTCCTCGACGAGGATGCATTCGATCTCGGGCACGTCGCCGAAGGTGGGAATGAGGTAGTCGTGCAGGTTCTCGCTTCTACCCGGCACGTACTCCTCCATCAGCGCGAAGCCGATGCCTTGCGCGACGCCGCCGTGAATCTGGCCCTCGACCTGGGTCGGGTTGATCGCGCGGCCGACGTCGTGGGCGGCGACGATCCTGAGCGGCTTGACCGTGCCGAGCTCGACGTCGACCTCGACCTCGGCGATCTGCGCGGCGAAGCCGTAGGTCGCGTAGGGCACGCCTTGGCCGTCGGCGTCGAGCATCGTCGTCGGCGGGTCGAAGCGACCCTCACCCGCGAGCACGTCGCCCGCCTCGTCCGCGGGCAGAGCGGAAAGCGCGACCACGCGCTCGGCGGCGCCCTCGCGTACGACGACGCGCGGCCCGTCGATGGTGATCGTCGCTTCGTCGCCGGTGTTGGCAAGGCGGAGAAGCTGCTGCCTGAGATCGCGGCCGGCGAGCTCGGCCGCCTTGCCCGAGACGAAGGTCTGGCGCGACGCCGAGGTCTTGCCCGCGTCTTCCGTCAGGTCGGTGTCGCCCATGACCAGCGAGAACGCGGCCATGTCGACGCCGAGCGCGTCGGCGCAGATCTGCACGAGGATCGTGTTGGCGCCCTGGCCGATGTCGACGGCGCCGCTGTAAAGCGTGACGCGGCCGTCGCGGCTGAGGCCGACGCGCATCGTCGAGGGGTTCGACAGCGACGTGTTGCCGATGCCGTACCACATGCAGCCGATGCCGACGCCGCGCTTGCGCACCGCCGACGCAGCGTTGTGGCGCCCGGCCGCCGCACGCGCTTTCGACCAGTGGGGCTCGAGCGCCTCGAGGCACGCGACCATGCCGACGCTCGCCTCGAGCACCTGCCCCGTCGCGGTGGTATCCCCGGCGCGGAGCGCGTTGATCAGGCGGAACTCCAGGGGATCGATGCCGAGTTTCGCGGCGAGATCGTCCATCAGCGCCTCGTGGACGATCGCCGCCTGGGGCACGCCGAAGCCGCGGAAGGCGCCGGCCGGCGGGCCGTTGGTGTAAATCGCCCGCGCCGTCGCCGTGACCGCCGGCACGCGGTACGGCCCGGTGGCGTGCACAGGGACACGATTGGCCACGGTCGGCCCCCACGAGGCATAGGCACCGGTGTCGAAGTCGCCGTGGAAGTGCAAGGCGGTGAGGCGGCCATCGCCGTCGCAGGCGGCCCGCGCGGTCATGCGCGCCGGGTGGCGCTTGGTCGACGCCGCCATCGATTCGGGCCGGGTGTAGACGCAACGCACCGGACGATCGATGATCCACGCGGCGATCGCGACCAGCGGCTGAAGCGACAGGTCGAGCTTGCCGCCGAAACCGCCGCCGCAGGCGGTGGGAACGATGCGCACGCGCGCGGGCGCGATGCCCAGCACCTGGGCGACCTCGTCGCGGTCCATGTACGGCGTCTGCGTCGAGGCGACGATCTCGATGCGCTCGCCGACGCGGCGCGCGTAACCCGCCTCGGGTTCGATGTAGGCGTGCTCGACGAAGCCGGTCTCGAAGTCGCCCGCCGCGATCGCCGCGGCATTTTCGAACGCGGGTTCCGCTACGCCGCGCCTGACCCGCCCCTCGATAAGGACGTTGCCTGGCCTGTCGGCGTGCAGCTGGGGCGCGCGCGCGTCGAGCGCGCCGGCGACGCCGCTGACCGGATCGATCGGTCGCCACTCGATGGGCAGCTCGGCGTCGCGCACCGCCTCGATCGCCGCCGCGTCGCCGACGAGCGCAGCGACCGCCTCGCCACGATATCGCACGTAGCCGTCGGCGAGCACCGGCTGGTCCTTGACGTCAGGGTAGATGCCGAAGCCGTTGTTGCCGGGAACGTCGGCCGCGGTGAGCACGCGCACGAGACCCGGGTGGCGGGCGAGGAGATCGTCGAGCGGGCCGATGGCGAAGCGCGCGTGCGCGTACGGCGAGCGCAGCGCACGCAGCCACAGCGCCCCGGGCGGTGCCGCGTCGTCGCCGAAGCGCTCGCTCCCGGTGAGCTTGGCGATGCCGTCGACCTTGGCGGCGCGGGCGCCCACCGCCGCACCGGCGGGAGGCGCCGTCGGATCGCTCCCGTCGGCCGCATCGAGCACCGCGGCGATGATCTTGCGGTAGCCGGTGCAGCGGCACAGCACGCCGCAGAGGGCGTCCATCGCCTCGGCCTCGCTCGGCCGCGGGTTGCGCTGCAACAGCTCGGCCGCCGCCATCAGCATGCCGGGCGTGCAGATGCCGCATTGCGCCGCGCCGTGGCGGTGGAACGCCTGTTGCAGCGGTGAAAGCGCGCCGTCGTTGGCCAGCCCTTCGACGGTGACGACCGCGCGCCCCGCGACCTGCCCCACCGGCACCATGCAGGCGCAGACCTGGCGGCCGTCAAGCAGCACGGTGCAGGCGCCGCAGTCGCCGGCGTCGCAGCCGACCTTGGTGCCGATGAGCCCGAGGCTGCGTCGGAGCACCGTCGCGAGGCGCTCCACGGGCCGCGCCTCGACCGTGGCGGCACGGCCGTTGACGGTGAAGCCGATCGCCCGCACGCCGGCCGTCCGCATCGCGTCGTTCACGCCGCGCCTCCGAGGTCGTTGAGCGCACGGCGCACGAGCGTGAGCGCCGCATCGAGGCGGTAGGCGGCGCTGCCGCGGATGTCGTCGATGGGGCTCAGGCACGCGAGGTGCCGGGCCTGGGCGGCGTCGCCCAGCGCGCCGCCGAGAGGTCGGCCCGCGAGCGCCGCCTCGAGGTCATGAAGCCGGCGCGCTACCGGCGAACAGGCGCCGACGGCGACGCGCGCTGCGGCGACCGTGCCGTCCCCGGCCGCCTCGACAACCACCGCGACCATGACGATCGAGATCACCAGGTACGTGCGCGCGCCGAGCTTCAGGAAGGTGCTGCGCGCCGGGCCGCGGAGCTTGGGGATCAGCAGGCCGGTCACCAGCTCGTCGGGGCGCAGGCTCGTCTCGCGGTTGCCGGTGACGAATTCGGCGAGCGGCACCTCGCGCACACCGTCGCGCGACGCCGCCTCGACCACGGCGTCGAGCGCCAGCAGGCCGGGAATGCCGTCGGCCGCGGGCGAGGCGTTGCAGACGTTGCCGCAAACCGTGCCGGCGTTCTGCACCTGCACGCCGCCGACCTCGCGCGCCGCCAGCTTGAGGCCGTCGAAGCACGGCGGCAGAGGCGTCTCGATCAGGTCGCTCCAGGTGGCGAGCGCGCCGATGCGGAAGCGCCCGTCCTCGTCCGCGATGCCGCGCAAGGTGTCGAGGCCCGAGACATCGAGCACGTCGTCGTCGAGCGGACGGCCGACGCGCGCCGGGTAGAAGTCGGTGCCGCCGGCGACGATCGTCAGCCCTCCGCCGACGAGCGCCCGCAGCGCTTCCCCTACCGCGCTCGGCCGCTGATAGCTCGTCATGTTCCGCCTGCTGTGCCGATTGTTTGTGTACCTACAATCTATCCGCAACCGCTCCGCCCGTTCAAGCGCCAAGCCGGGCGCTCACCCGAGGCGTTTGAGCAGCGCGAGGGCGTGCTCGCGCTCGTTCTCGCCGAGCGGCGCGAGGATCGCTTCGCTGACGCGGTGGCCGTTGGCGCGCAGCACGTCGACCAGCGCCGCGCCCGAGGGCGACAGCGTCAGCACGCTGCGGCGGCGGTCGACGGTGTCGGGGCGGCGCTCGATCAGCCCACGCTTCGCCAGGCGGCGGATCACGCCCTGGATCGTCGCCGGGTCCATAGCCGTGAGCCGGCCGAGGTGGTTCTGCGACAGCGGCCCCTCGTCGTCGAGCTTGACGAGCGCGGCCCATTGCATCGGCGTCAACTGGCCGTTGCCGATCTCGCCCTGGAAGACCGCCGTCGCGCGCTGGTGCGCCCGGCGCAGCAGATGGCCGACCTGGTCCTCGAGGACGTAGCCCCCGGCCGTCTCGTCCGAGCGTTTCGTCCGCGCGCTCAACGCGCCTCGTCCTTGCGGTAGGCGAAGGTGTCGTTGAAGCGCCCGAGCAGGTATTCGCCCGAGGTCGTCGGCGCGTAGCGCGGCGGGTTATCGGGACCCCGGCAACTTTCGAGGCAGGCGACCTCGACGTCGTAGTTGGGGTCGAAGAATAAAACCGCCGAGTAACGGTCGCGGCCCGAGACGTTGACGACGCGGTGGACCGTGGCGGCGAATTCGTCGTTGGTCCAGCGCGCCATCATGTCGCCGATGTTGCACACGAAGGCGCCCGGAACCGGCGGCGCCGCGATCCACCCGCCGGCGCTGTTCCTGATCTGCAGGCCGCCGACCGCGTCCTGGTAAAGCATGGCGACGCAGCCGTAGTCGGTGTGCGCGCCGGCGCCGATCTCCCTCTCGCTCACCTCTCCCGTCTGCGGCGGGTAGTGGAGCAGCCGCAGCTGGGCGAGCGGCTTGTCGACCTTGGCGTCGAAGTAGTCCTCGTCGACGCCGAGGGCGAGCGAGAAGGCGCGGCACAGGATGCGGCCGAGGTCGCACAGCGAATCGTAGTAGATGCTCAGCGTCTCGCGGAAGCCGGGGAGGTCGGCCAGCCACTGGTTGGGCCCGTGCAATGGCTTGCCGGCGCGCACGTCCGGGTCGTCGGGGCCGAGTTCGAGAGCGATATCGAACCCCTCCTTGACGTCGAAGGTGCGCTCGGGGTCGACGTTCTCGCCGCCGATGGGGTAGTAGCCGCGGTGGTTGGGCGACTTGCCGATATGCACGCGCATCTTCTCGTCGTCGGGCAGAGCGAAGAACCGCCGCGACTGGCCGAAGACGCGATCGATCAGTTCCTGCGGCACACCGTGGTTGGTGACGTAGAAGAAGCCGACGTTGCGGCAGGCGGCGCCGATCTCGTCGGCGACGCGCGCTCTTTCCTCGCGCCCTCCGGCGCGGAAAGGCCCGAGGTCGATCAGCGGGATCGAACTGAAGGGAACGCGCTTGGCCTCGGGCGCGCCGGCGGCGGCCGGCGAGGCTTCCTGCTTGGCCATGGCGATCGCTCCCTGCGTGCGCGGCGGAAATTTGTTCGTACACATACTAAATCTCCGCCCCCCGCTGTCAAGGACGCGAAGCACCGACCGATCGTCCGCCTCGAGGCGATGCGGCAACGAAAAGAGGGTCACGAAAAAGGGGAAAAAGGGGTCTGACCTCCCTAAACGAAAAGGGGTCTGACCCCTTAAACTGCCCGCCTAAACCCGAGGGCCTGCTGCGGGGCCATCTCAAGCTGCGCGGCGCAGGGCACGATTCGCTGCTCTGGGCCGTGCTCGGGGACGACCGATGGCAGGGAACGCCTGCGCATCCGCCGCTCACGCAGGCTTGATTTGCCGGTTCGGTCGCCCGCCGCCAAGCTGAACGACGATCCTGCAACCACCCCGAACCCGTCCCATGCCCAGCCTCGCCGCGTCTCGTGCTCCCGCTCTCCCGGCCCGCCTCACCGCCGCCCTCGCCGCCGTGCTGATCGCGTGCCTCGCCGCCGCCGGCGCGGCGCAGGCGGCGCCCGACCGCTGGAAGTGGCAATGGCCCAACACCGACTTCGACAAGACGTCGATCGACCTCGATGAGATCTTCTCGGGTGGCCCGCCCAGGGACGGCATTCCGTCGATCGACGACCCGCAATTCGAGCCGGTGTCCGAGATCGTCGACCTGCCCGACCGCGAGCCCGTCATCGGCTTCGCTGTCGGCGACGACATCCGCGCCTATCCCTTGCGCATCCTCATGTGGCACGAGATCGTCAACGACGTGGTCGGCGGCGTGCCGGTGGCGGTGACGTTCTGCCCGCTGTGCAACGCCGCGGTGGTGTTCGACCGCCGCGTCGGCGGCCGGGTGCTCGAGTTCGGCACCACGGGCAACCTGCGCTTCTCCGACCTCGTCATGTACGACCGCCAGACCGAGAGCTGGTGGCAGCAATTCCTCGGCGAGGCCATCGTCGGCGAGATGACCGGCGCATTACTGAAGTTTCTGCCGGCGCGCATCGAATCCTTCGCCAAGTTCCGCGCCCGCGCGCCC
>JAZFVR010000278.1:0-3611 GCA_036447835.1 Alphaproteobacteria bacterium
AGCATGAGCTCGGCGAGGCGCCGCGGCTCGCGGCCCAGGCCGATGCGCCCGCCCCACAGGATGCGCGTATCGGCGAGCCGGCGGTAGTAGTCGAGGGCGAAGCGCGTGTCGTGGATGGCATAGGGCACGCGGATCGCGCTCTCGAGCCGCTCGCCGAGGGGCTCGGTGGCGACGACGTAGGTGGCGACCGGAACGACGGCGCGCGCAAGGCGCCGGTGCAGGCCGGCGATGTAGCCGCCGCAGGCGATCACCACCGCGGCGGCGCGGACCGAGCCCGCCGCCGTATGTACGGTCTTGACCGCCGCGTCGAGGTCGAGCCCGGTGACGGCTGAGGATTCGAAGACGCGCGCGCCCTTCGCCTCGGCCGCCGCGGCGACGCCGAGACAGTAGTTGAGGGGATGGAACTGGAAGCCGTGCGCGTTGAAGAGGCCATCGAAATAGCGCTCGCTCACGAGCGCCTCGCGCAGGCGTTCGCGGGGCCAGAACTCCTGCTCGACGCCGAAGGTCGCGGCCATGTAGTCGCGCTCGCGAAGGAGGGCGTCGCGGTCATCGAACCACGACGCCTCGAGGATGCCATCGACGATCGGCCCGCAGGCGATGTCGCAGGCCTCGATGCGCCGGCGCATCAGCGCCACGGCGTCGCGGCTGAGGCCGTAGAGCGCCTGCGCGTGATCGACGCCCAAGCGCCGGGCGAGACGCCCTGCGGACAGCGAGAAGCCGGCCGAGACGAAGCCGCCGTTGCGCCCCGACGCGCCCCAGCCTACCCGGCGCGCCTCGACGAGCGCCACCGCGACGCCGCGCTCGGCCAGCCCCAGCGCCGTCGACAGGCCGGCGAGCCCGCCGCCGACGACGCAGACGTCGGCCTCGACCGCGCCGTCGAGCGCCGGCCGTGGCGCGCACGCCGTCGCGGTTCGCGCGTAGTGGCAGTCGATATAAGCGGTGCTCATCAAGCCCGATCGGACCGGCGCGCCGGTCCGCCGTCACGCGCGCCGCGGCTGTCTACTCGGGCGGCAGAAGGACGACGGCGTCCTGCGACCAGGAGAGCCACACCGGCCGGTCGACGCCGCCCACCTGCGCGACCGAGCGCGCCACGTTCTGCGCCGCCACCGCCACCGGCTCGTCGCGCCCGGGAATGTGGACGTAGAAGTGGCTGCGGTCGCCGAGATACGCCGACGCGCCCATGCGCCCCTCGACGACATTCACCTCGTCGCCGGGCGCCTCGAAGGCGAGCTTCATCTTCTCGGGCCGAATCGCCACGACGACCTCGGCGCCGTTGCCCAGCGACTGTTCCTCGGCCGTCGCACGCACCTCGCCCAAGGGGCCGGCGTCGATGGTGGCGCAACCGTCGGCGACGCCGCGCACCGAGCCGCGGAAGAAGTTCATGGTGCCGATGAAGTCGGCCACGAAGCGGCAGTTGGGCACTTCGTAGAGCCGCGTCGGCGATTCGATCTGCAGCACCTCGCCCTTCGACATCACCGCGATGCGGTCGGACATGGTGAGCGCCTCTTCCTGGTCGTGGGTGACGAAGACGAAGGTGATGCCCACCGAGCGCTGAAGCGCGCGCAGCTCGAGCTGCATCTGCTCGCGCAGCTTCTTGTCGAGCGCGCCGAGGGGCTCGTCGAGAAGCAGGACCCTGGGCCGCTTGATCAGCGCGCGCGCCAGCGCCACCCGCTGGCGCTCGCCGCCCGAGAGCTCGCCCGCGCCGCGCGTACCGTAGCCGGGCAGCTTGATCATCTCGAGCATCTCCTCGACGCGGGCGTTGAGCTCGTTCTTCGCCAGCTTCGCCTTGCGCATGCCATAGGCAAGGTTCGCGTGCACGTCGAGGTGCGGAAAGATGGCGTAGTTCTGAAACACCATGTTCACCGGCCGCTGGTGCGGCGGCACCGCCGACATCGGCTGGCCGTCGATGAAGAACTCGCCCGTGGTCGGCGCCTCGAAGCCGGCGAGCATCCTCAAGAGCGTCGTCTTGCCACAGCCCGAGGGGCCGAGGAGCGAAAAGAACTCGCCGCGCGCGATGTCGATGCTCACGTCGTCGACCGCGCGCACCGGCCCGAAGTGCTTCGAGACGCCGCGAATCGCGATGATGGCGTCGGCGTTCATGGCTTACACTCCCGAGGAGGTCTTGAGCTGGACGCCACGGCGGCGGAACCACTCGGCGAAGGTGACGACGACGAACGACGCCGCAAGGATGCAGGCGCCAAGCGCCAGCACGCTCGGCAGCTTCCTCGGAAAGCGCAGCTGGCTCCAGATGTAGACCGGCAGCGTCACGTCGGTGCCGGCGAGGAAGAAGGCGAGGATGAACTCGTCGAACGAGATCGTGAAGGTCAACAGCAGGCTGGCGATGAGACCGGGAATGGCAAGCGGAAACGTCACCCGCCAGAACGTCGTCCATGCATTTTCGCCGAGGTCGAGCGACGCCTCCTCGAGGTTCTTGTCGAAGCCCTCGAGGCGCGAGATCATCACCAGCATCGCGAACGGCACGCAGACGAGCAGGTGGCCGGTGCCGATGGTGAACAGCGACAGCGGCACCCCGGCCCGTTTGGAGAGCACGAGAAGCGCAATGCCCATGATGATGCCGGGGATGACGAGGGGGAGCATGATGAAGCCGACCAGCGGCCCGCGGCCGGGCATGCGGTAGCGCGTCACCGCCTTGGCCGCGAGCGTGCCGAGAATGGTGCTCAGCACGGCGACGACCACTCCCACCTTGAGGCTGTTCTGGAGCGCGACGATGAGCCCCGGGCTGTTCACCATCTTCTGGTACCACTCGAAGGTGAAGCCCTTGAGCGGAAACGCGATATAGATCGAATCGTTGAACGAGAACAGCGGCAGGAACAGCACCGGCACGTAGATGAAGACGAGGTAGACGACGGCGTAGACGCCCAGGCCGCCGAACCGCCCCGCGCCTGTCACGCCCGCGTTCATGCCACCCGCCTCCGCGCGCGCTTGGTGCCCCACAGGACGGCGCAGATGAGCAGCGTGATCGCGATCATCGAGATCACCGAAAGCGCCGCCCCCATGGGCCAGTTGTTGGCCTTGCCGAACTGCGACTGGATGACGTTGCCGATCATGATGCCGGTGGTGCCGCCGACGAGCTTCGGCGTCACGTAATCGCCGACGGTGGGGATGAACACCAGCAGGCTCGAGGCGATGACGCCCGGCATCGACAAGGGCAGCGTCACCCGCAGGAAGCGCATCACCGGCCCATCGCCGAGGTCGGTCGCCGCCTCGAGCAGCGAGCGGTCGATTTTCTCGAGCGAGACATAGATCGGCAGGATGGCGAAGGCGGCCCAGGCGTGGGCCAACGTGATCACCACCGCGAACGGGTTGTAGAGCAGGAACATGAGCGGCTCTTCGATGAGGCCCAGGCTCTTGAGACCCGAGTTGAGCACGCCGTTGTAGCCGAGGATGATCTTCCACGAGAAAACGCGCAGGAGATAGCTGGTCCAGAACGGCACCGTGATCAGGATCAGCCATAACAGCTTGTGGCGGGTGACCTTGAAGGCGACGAAATAGGCCATCGGGTAGGCGAGCACCACCGTCGCCACCGTCACCGCCCCCGATATCACCATCGATTTGGCGAGAAGGTACGGATAGATGTACTTCTGGAAGAA
>JAZFVR010000279.1:0-2275 GCA_036447835.1 Alphaproteobacteria bacterium
GCCTACGGCGCCGGGCTGCAGGCGCTGATCGACGAGCGCGGCTGGGACACCGACGCCGACCTCGCGCGCGCCTACATGGCGTGGTCGGGCTACGCCTACGGCGCCGGCGCGCAAGGCGCGGCCGAACATGCGCTGTTCGAGCGCCGGCTCGCGGGTGTCGAGGCGGTGGTGCACAACCAGGACAACCGCGAGCACGACATCCTCGATTCGGACGACTACTACCAGTTCGAGGGCGGGCTGGCGGTCGCCGTGCGCCACGCTTCCGGTTCCCGGCCCGCGGTCTATCACAACGACCATTCGCGCCCCGAGAGCCCGAAGGTGCGCACGCTCGAGGAAGAGGTGGCGCGGGTGGTGCGCGCCCGTGTGGTCAACCCGAAGTGGATCGCCGGCGTCATGCGCCACGGCTACAGGGGCGCGTTCGAGATGGCGGCGACGGTCGACTACCTGTTCGCCTTCGCCGCCACCGCGCACTGCGTGCGCGACCACCACTTCGACGCGGTCTACGACGCCTATCTCGGCGACGAGACGGTGCGCGACTTCCTCGCCCGTAACAACCCGGCGGCGCTCGCCGACATGGCGCGCCGCCTGATCGAGGCGCAGGAGCGCGGCCTGTGGCGCCCGCGCGCCAACGCCGCCTACCCGACCCTCGCCGCGCTCGCCGACGGGACGACCCAAGCCAAGGAAAGGCTCGAGGCATGACCGAAAGATCCGAAGCCGAGCTCGACGCACGGCACGCCGAGAAGATGCGCAAGCGCAAGGCGGCGCGCGACAAGATCCTGGCGACCAAGACGCAAGAGCGCGGGCTGATCATCGTCCACACCGGCAAGGGCAAGGGCAAGTCGACCGCGGCCATAGGCCTCGCCGCGCGCTGTATTGGGCACGGCATGCGCGTCGGCATCGTGCAGTTCGTCAAGGGCGTGTGGGAGACCGGCGAGCGCAGCGTGCTGGCGAAGTTTCCCGACCTCGTCACCATCAAGGCGATGGGCGAGGGCTTCACCTGGGACACCCAGGACCGCCAGCGCGATATCGCCGCCGCGCAGAAGGCGTGGGAAACTGTGAAGGAGATGATCGCCGACGATTCTTATGCGATGGTCATCGCCGACGAGCTCAACATCGTGCTGCGTTACGGCTACCTGGCGCTCGACGAGGTGATCGAGACCCTTAAACACAAGCGCCGCGACCTTCACGTCGTCGTCACCGGGCGCAACGCCAAGCCCGAACTGATCGAGATCGCCGACCTCGTCACCGAGATGACGATGGTCAAGCACCCCTTCCGCGCCGGCGTCAAGGCGCAGGCGGGGGTGGAGTACTGAACCGACCCTGAGGGAGGATACGATGAAAACGATGTTGCAACGATTGCCGCCGCTTCTTGCGCTGGCGGCGTTATTCGTGCTGCCGGGCGCGGCGACCGCCTCGGAACAGCAGGCCCTGATCGACAAGGCGCTGTCCGCGGTCGCGGAGATCAAGACCGATCCCCACTTCGCCAACTTCCCCGACCTGTTGGCACGGGCCAAGGGCGTGGTCATCGTGCCCGAGCGCATCAAGGCCGGGTTCATCCTAGGCGGCCAGGGCGGGCGCGGCGTGCTGCTCGCCCGCGAGCCGCAAACCGGGGCCTGGGGCTATCCGGCGTTCTACACCCTGGCGTCGGGCAGCGTCGGCCTGCAGTTCGGCGCCCAGATTTCGCAGGCGGTGTTCCTGGTGATGACCGATGGGGGGCTCGACAAGCTGATCTCGGGCAAGGTCACCCTGGGAGGCGACGCCAACATCGCCGCCGGCCCGTTCGGCACGGGCGTGGAGGCGGGGACGACGCTCAACGCCGGCCTCGACTTCTACGCCTTCGCGCGCGCCAAGGGGGCGTTCTTCGGCGCCTCGGTCGAGGGCGGCGCGTTGCTGCCCAACGACGCGTGGAATGCCGCGTACTACGGCGCCGAGGTCACGTCCGCCGACATCGTCGTCGAGCGCAAGGTGGTCAACCCCGGCGCCGACACGCTGCGGGGCGAGCTTGGCCGGCCATAGGCGCAAGCGGCCCGCGGCGTTGATGTTGCAGGGCACCGGCTCGCACGTCGGCAAGTCGCTGCTCGTCGCCGGCCTCGCGCGCGCCTATGTGCGCCGGGGTCTCAGCGTGCGCCCGTTCAAGCCGCAGAACATGTCGAACAATGCCGCGGTAACGGAGGACGGCGGCGAGATCGGCCGCGCCCAGGCGCTGCAGGCGCGCGCCTGCGGCGTCGCGGCCTCGGTGCACATGAACCCGGTGCTCCTGAAGCCGCAGTCCGAG
>JAZFVR010000280.1:0-2169 GCA_036447835.1 Alphaproteobacteria bacterium
ATCCTATTTTATGTCGGCCTGCGTTCGAACGTGCTCGAGATGACGCCGCCTCTGACGCTCAGCGAGGCTGAGGCCAGCGAGGCGCTCGATATCCTCGATCGGGCTTTTGACGATGTTGAGAACGACCGGGTTGACGCCGCCGCCGTCGCGGCGTTTGCTGGCTGGTAATGTCGAGCTTCGCCCCCGCACAGGTTCGGCGATCACCGAATGAGGACGGGTCCGCATGACCGACATGGCGCAGAAAGCGGTTGAGGGCCGGGCCGAGGCCGATATCCTCAAGGCCCACGACATCGCGGTCAGCTTCGGCGGGCTGCCCGCGGTCGATGGCGTGACGCTGACCCTGTGCAGCGGTGAAATCCTCGGCCTCATCGGACCCAACGGCGCCGGCAAGACCACCCTGGTCAACGCGCTGACCGGTTTCCAGAAGCCCGACCGAGGGCGCGTCGTGCTCGGCGGCGACGACATTACCGGATGGCAGGCTCACAAGGTCAGCCGTGCCGGCCTTGCCCGCACCTTTCAAGCGGTCCGCCTGTTCCGCGACATATCCGTCATCGAGAATCTCGAGGCCGCCGGAGTCGGCGCCGGGTTGGGGCGCCGCGAGGCGGCGCTGCGCGCCATGAGTATTCTCGACTGGATGGACTTCGGCCATAAGGCGGCGGACCTGGCGAGCACACTGCCCTATGGCGAGCAGCGCCGGGTCGGCATCGGCCGGGCGCTGGCCATGGCGCCGCGTTTCCTGCTGCTCGACGAACCGGCGGCGGGGCTCTCGGACGCCGAGTGCGACGATCTCATGGGGCTGATTGCCCGCATCCCCGGGACATTCGATTGTGGCGTCCTGCTGATCGAGCACAACATGCGAGTCATCATGGGCGCCTGCGACCGCATTCACGTCATCGACAGCGGCCGGACCATTGCCGAGGGCACACCCGAACAGATCCAGCGCGACCCGGTCGTCATCCAGGCCTATCTCGGCAGCAAGTCGGGCCGCTAGCCATGCTTGAAATCGACGAATTGCACGTCCACTACGGTCAGCTCTCGGCAATCCGCGGCATCACGGTCAATGTCGATCAGGGCGAAATCATCTGCATTGTCGGGCCGAATGGCGCCGGCAAGTCGACGACGCTTCAGACCATCGCCGGCGCGCTCTCGCCGGCAGCGGGTGAAATCCGCTTGGGCGGGCGCTCGATCGTCAACGAGGCGCCCGAAAACATCGCCCGCATGGGTGTCTCGTTGGTGCCTGAGGGCCGCCACGTCTTCACCCGGCTGAGCGTCGAGGAGAACATTCGCCTGGGCAGTCAGATGCGCGATGACCGCGACGGCATCGAAGATGACTTCGAGCGGATGATGACGAGCTTTCCGTTTCTTCGTGAGCGCCTGGCGACACCCGGCGGCAAGCTATCGGGCGGCGAGCAACAGCAACTCGTCATCGCCCGCGCCCTAATGACCCGCCCGAAGATCATCTTGCTCGACGAGCCCTCGCTCGGCCTGGCGCCGATTGTCATCGATAAAGTGTACGAAATCCTGCTCGGCCTGCGCGACACTGGTATCACGCTACTGGTCGTCGAACAGAGCACCCACCGGGCGCTCGAGAACGCCGACCGCATCTACGTCCTGCGCTCTGGCGAGATCGCGCTGCATGGCAAAAGCGCCGAGCTTACCGACGAGGCGCTTGAGGCGGCCTATTTTGGCTACGGCGAAGAGACCGACCAGGAAGCGCGGTTCTAGAGCATCTTCCGACCATACGGGGTCATTCGACCGGGTTCTTTTGTCCCGTGGTTAGGAGCGCTTCGACATGCGATGTGGGTCATCGGATGAGAAGCGCGACGCGGCCACGGGACAAAAGAACCCGGCCTTCGGCCAAGTTTGAACCGGGGGGCCAGAGCGGCTCATCGGCCGCGTTGCGGCGCTTGCCCGATATCCCACATCGCGCCGCGCGCCGCGCCTGCCCGCCCCATTGCCCGAATGAGCCGCTCTGTCTTATCAAATGACCGCGTAAGCTCGGAAGATGCTCTAGGGTTCTTCGATCCGCGATGGGGCGGGTTCAGGCGCGAACGGCGAGGGCAGCTCACGCCCCGCCATGATGCCGGCCGGGCGGAAAATCAGGATGATCAGCATGACGATGGCGATACCGATCTCCTGAATACCCGGCGGCGCCGAGATTTCAAGGGC
>JAZFVR010000281.1:0-2615 GCA_036447835.1 Alphaproteobacteria bacterium
TCAAGGTTTCCTGACGCCCCCGGCGGGCCGCTGACGCGACCGGGACGGCGGTTTCCCGTGGCCCTCGGACGTCGTTACGACCGGCTTACGATGCAACGGCATCGCAGCGCCGGGCGTGCCTAGCCGAAGACCACGGGAAACCGTCTCTATGGGTCTTTATCACCGATTCTTGGTATGAGCGCCGGCCCGCCGCCGCGCGTTCAGTCATCCGCCTGCTGCCCGGGCGTCGGTTCGAGCCGATCCTTGGCGAGCCGGGCCTCGGCGACGCGGGTGATGCGCGCGCGCAGATCGGCGTCGGCGTCGAGCATGCGCCGGAAGTCGCGCACGTAGAGCGCCAGCAACTGGCAATAGCCCAACGCCGTGACGTCGGCGGTGCGCGGCTGATCGCGGAGCAGCGCAATCTCGCCGAAGAAGTCGCCGCTGCCGAGACGCACCGGCTCGGACCCCACGTCGGCCTCGACCGCGCCGGACGAGATGAAGTACATGGCGTCGCCCGGGTCGCCCCTGCGCACCACGCATTCGCCGGGGAGCGCCAGCCGCGGCTTGAGGAGCGCGGCGATCTCGGCGACCCGGTCGGCGGACAGGTCGGCGAAATACGGCACCTTGGCGACCAGCGTTCCGGGATCGAGGCCGAGGTCGAGCGGCGGCCTCCGGTCGAGCGCCGCGGCGCGCGCGCTCATGCCTTGTCGGAGATCGCTGAACACCTCGTGGCTGATCACCGAGTTCTCGAGCATGGCGTCATAGTCGGCGCTCTCGAGTCTGACGGCGACGCGCTCGAGCAGCCGCGACTGCAGCGTGCGCGCGTAGTCGGGATAAGCGAGCGTGAGCGCCTCGATCTGCTGCTCGGTGGCGCCGATCCGCTGGTCGAGCAGGCGTTCGAGCGCGGCGCCGGTCTGGTCGCCGAACAGCGGCGTGATCTTGCGGCGGTTGTGGCCGATCAGCTCGCGCAGCACCATGCGGGTGACGAGCAGAACCTCGTAGCGGTCGGCGAGTCCACGCGCCAGCGGCCCGGCAAACCCCAACCTGCGGTGCAGCCGGGCGGCGAGGCGCGAACGCAGCGAGAACCCCAGCAGCCTGCGTATCGTCTCGTCGTGGCCGGCGACGCCGCCCGTTTTGACCGCGTCGAGGACGATCTCGGTGCGGGCGAGCAGGATGCGCGCGATCGGCGACGAGATGAAACCGTGGGCGAAATGCCTGAGATAGAGCTTGCGCTCGCGGCTCAATAGGGTGGTGAGGCCGGTGCGCACCCGGTCTTCCGCCGACAGTCCTTCGAGCATCTCCATGTTCGTCTCGACCTCGGAGAGCCGTTCGTCGAAGCGACCCGAGATGTCCTGCGCGAGTTCTTCCTCGATCCGGTAGTCGTTCGCCACCTCGCGGATGTCGTCGCGAATGGCCGCGAGCGACAGCGCCATCACCCGGTTGCGGATGACGAGGTCGGCGGGCGACAGCTTGTCGAGGCCGAGCGCCGCCAGCAGCGCGCGCATGGTGGGCGCGTTGACGAACAGGGTGAACAGCACGAAGCCGGTGACGAGCACGACGACGAAGCTCTTCACATCGGGCGTGAGCGCCCGGTTCTCGAGAATCGCCAGCGCCAGCGCCAGCGACACCGCGCCGCGCAAGCCGCCCCAGAACATCACCGTCGCGTAGGCGCCGCTTACCTTCTCGGCGAGGCCCGCGGCGCTGATCACCGGCAACAGCCCGTAGATGATGACCGCGCGGGCGGCGAAGGCGGACACCATGAGCACCGCGAGCAGCCCCAGCTCGCGGGGGCCGAAGTCGACGAGGAGCTTGGGCACGATGAGGCCGACGAGCACGAAGATCAGCGAGTTGGCCCAGAAGCTCAACTGCTCCCAGATCTCGATCAGGCTGTGCCACGTCGCCGGCTTGATCGAGGTCCGCCCGTGCGAGCCGACCACCAGCGCCGCCGTGACCACCGCCATGACGCCGGAGACGTGGAGGTAGTGCTCGGCGAGCAGGAACGAGAGGTAGGCGAGGCACACGGTCAGCGTGATATCGACCAGCGGAAACGCGTGCAGCCGGCCGATGACGAAGCACATTCCGCGGGCGCTGAGATAGCCGACGATCACGCCGCCCGCGAACACCTTGATGAAGTTGCCGGCGCCGCCGAGCAGATCCGTCTCGCTGCCGGTGACGAGCATGCCGAGCAAGATCGTGAACATGACGATTGCGGTGGCGTCGTTGAACAGGCTCTCGCCCTCGACCAGGATGGCGAGCCGCTTGGGCGCGCCGAGGTCCTTGAAGATGGCGACCACGGCGACCGGGTCGGTGGCGGAGACGATGGCGCCGAGCAGCAGGCAGGCGATGAACGCGACGTCGGCGAAGACGTAGAGCGCGCCGGCGACCGTGAAGGCCGAGACCAGGAGGCCGACGACCGCGAGCACCAGGATCGGCGAGATGTCGTCGATGAGGCGGCGGACGTCGATGGAGAGCGCCGATTCGAATATCAGGGTCGGAAGGAACACGAAAAATACCGCCTCGGAGGTGATGCCGAACCCGTCGAGCGCGGCGACGAAGTCGCCGAGAACCCACAGCCCCTCGACCTCGCGCAGGACGGCGACCAGAGCGCCGAACGCGATGCCCACCAGGGCCAGCAG
>JAZFVR010000282.1:0-2497 GCA_036447835.1 Alphaproteobacteria bacterium
GACGCGTGGATGCGGGCGAGCTTCGGCATCTCGACCGGGCTCGTCCTCTCGGGCACGCTGGTGGCGCTGGTTTTCGCCTATCTGGTGCGCTTCCTCGCCGTTTCGCTCAACACCGTCGAGGCGAGCCTCGGCAAGGTGACGCCGACCATGGACGGGGCAGCGCGCACTCTCGGTCTGGGGCCGGCGGCGACACTGGCGCGTGTGCACGTGCCGATCATCTCGGGCAGCCTGATGACGGCGGCGATCCTGGTTTTCGTGGACGTCATGAAGGAGTTGCCGGCGACGCTGATCATGCGGCCGTTCAACTTCAACACGCTCGCGGTGCGCGCCTTCGAGCTGGCCTCCGACGAGCAGCTCGCCGAGGCGGCGCCGGCGGCGCTCGCCATCGTCGCCGCGGGCATCGTGCCCGTGGTCGTGCTGACGCTCGCCATCGCGCGCTCGCGCCCCGGGCGTTCGCAGGTGTGAGGCCGCTGTCATGGACGCCCTGATCCTCCAAGGCGTGAGCCACACCTACGACGGCGTCACCGCCGTCGCCGACGTCGATCTCAGGGTCGGCGACGGCGAGCTCGTCTGCCTGCTGGGGCCCTCGGGCTGCGGCAAGACGACGGTGCTGCGCGTCGCCGCCGGGCTCGAGGAGCTGCAGGCGGGAGGCGTCTTCATCGCCGGCCGCGAGGTGGCGCGCCCCGGCGCCTCGCTCGCGCCCGAGGCGCGCGGCATCGGCCTGGTGTTCCAGGACTACGCCCTGTTCCCGCATCTGACGGTGGTCGAGAATGTCGCCTTCGGCCTCGACGCCGGGTCCGCGGCGGCGCGCCGGACGAAGGCGCTCGAGATGCTCGCGCGCGTCGGCATGGCCGCCCACGCCGAGCGCTACCCGCACGTGCTCTCCGGCGGCGAGCAGCAGCGCGTGGCGCTGGTCCGGGCGCTGGCGCCGATGCCGCGGCTGCTGCTGCTCGACGAGCCTTTCTCGGGCCTCGATATCCGGCTGCGCGACCGGGTGCGCGACGAGACGCTGGCGGTGCTCGAGGAGGCCGGAATCTCGACCCTGATCGTCACCCACGACCCCGAGGAGGCGATGTACATGGCCGACCGCATCGCCGTCATGTGCGAGGGCCGCATCGTCCAGGAAGGAAGCCCGGCCGAGGTCTACGGCGCGCCCGCCGACACCTTCGTCACCACCTTCCTGAGCGACGTCAACTGGATGCACGCGACCAGCGAGCGTGGCGTCGTCGCCAGCCCGTTCGGCCGCCTGCCGGCCCCCGGGATCGCCGACGGCGTCCTTGTCGATGTGCTGATCCGGCCCGAGGCCCTGCGCCTCGCCGACGGCGACGGCGCGGTGGACGCCGAGGTGGTGGCCGTCCATCTACTCGGGCACTCGAGTATCGTCACTCTGCGCCTCGACGCGGACGGCCGCGAGCTGCGCGCCCGCCTGCCCGGACCCGACGCCCCGAAGCCGGGAGAGCGCGTCAAGGTTACCCTCGATTCGCGCCAGGCCTTTGTTTTTCCCTGCGGCGCCCCCAACTCGGTAGAATAGGCGCAAGGCCACGGCCGGTGTCCGGGGGTGGCGTTGCACGCCCCAGCGCTTTCTGACATCATGCGCCGGCCTCCGCGGCGGGCGGAACGCGAAGTGTAGGAGTAAGTGAATGGGCACCTTCAGTTTATGGCACTGGCTGATCGTTCTGGCGATCGTCCTGCTCTTGTTCGGGCGCGGCAAGATCCCGAGCCTGATGGGCGATATGGCCAAAGGTATCAAGGCCTTCAAGACCGGAATGAAAGAAGATCCTGAAGAAAACAAGACGATCGACGACGCCACCACCACGACGACGACGAGCGCCGGTGACGCCGCCGACACCACCGTCAAGAAGGACGAGGCCCCCCAGGCCTGACCTTGACCGGGCGCTGTGCCATGGACATGAGCCGCCATGCTTGACATCGGCTGGTCGGAGATGGCGGTCGTCGCCGTCATCGCCCTGATCATCATCGGCCCCAAGGACCTGCCGAGAATCCTGCGCTACGTCGGCCGCTGGGCGGCCAAGGCCCGCGCCATGGCGCGCGAGTTCCAGAGTAGCGTCGACGACATGAATCGCGAGGCCGAGCTCGACGAGGTCAAGAAGAGCGTCGAATCGGTGGCCAGCTACGACGTCAAGAAGCAGATCGAGAAGGCGGTCGACCCCACGGGCGTGCTGACCCCCGACCTCGATCCCACCGCGGCCGAGAGCAAGAGCGAGACGGCCGGGGAGGGGGAGAGCCCGGCGGCCGATGCCTCGGCCGAGGCCGCCGCGGCCGGGCCGGCGGAATCCGGGACCGTCGCGGCCAAGCCCGTCGAATCCGAGCCTGCAGAATCCGAGTCCGCCGAGCCTGCAGAATCCGAGTCCGCCGAGCCTGCAGAATCCGAGCCTGCCGCCGAGCCTGCCGACGAGCCGGTGGCACCAGCCAAATCCCAGGCCGGCGGCTGAGCCGTGGTCAAGGACATCGACGACACCAAGGCGCCGCTTCTCGA
>JAZFVR010000283.1:0-6269 GCA_036447835.1 Alphaproteobacteria bacterium
TCGGGGCGCTCGCCGCGTGGCGCTTCTATCGCGACAGCACGGCCGCGGTGCTGCGCCGCGTGGCGCGCGACCGCCGCTGGACGTGCTGGCTCGCGGTCACCCCCGACCGCTTCGCGCGGGCCGGCCGCTTCTGGCCGCGGCGCCTCCCCCGCATCGCGCAAGGGCCGGGCGACCTCGGCGCGCGCATGGCGCGCCCGCTCGCGCGCCTGCCGCCGGGCCCCGTGGTGGTCGTCGGCAGCGACGTGCCCGACATCTGCGCGCAACGGGTGGCGCGCGCGTTTCGCGCGCTTGCGCGCCACGACGCCGTGTTCGGGCCGGCGACTGACGGCGGCTACTGGCTGGTGGGCGTGCGCCGCCGCTTCCTCGCGCGCGGCATGTTCCGCGACGTGCGCTGGTCGACGCGCCACGCGCTCGCCGACACGCTGGCCAACCTGCGGCCGGGGCTCAGGGTGGGCTTCGTCGACGAGCTCGCCGACGTCGACGACGGCGCCGACCTCTCGCGCTGGCGCCGCTCGAAAAAGGCTCGGCCTATCAAGAGGTGTCGCACCGCAAGTCAAACCGATTGAGTCGCTTTGACTTGCGAAGCCCGCTCCCCAAGGGCCGCCGCCTATGCTTACGTCAAGCCTGCGGGGCGTCCGAACGCGAGCCAACAGTCACAGGTATTGTGACTTTGCGTATCACTTCTCGCCTTCGGTGAGGCGCGGCATGAGCTCGACGAAGTTGCACGGGCGGTGGCGGATGTCGAGCTGGTCCTTGAGGATCGCATCCCAGGCGTCGCGACAGGCGCCGGGCGAGCCGGGAACCGCGAAGAGATAGGTGCCGCCGGCGACGCCCGCGGTGGCGCGCGACTGGATCGTCGAGGTCTTGATCTTTTCCCAGCTGACCATGCGGAAGACCTCGCCGAAGCCGGGAATCTCCTTTTCGTAGACCGCTTGGAACGCCTCGGGCGTGACGTCGCGCCCGGTGAGGCCGGTGCCCCCCGTGGCGATCACCACGTCGACCGCAGGATCGGCGATCCACGCCTCGAGCTGGGCGACGATGGCGCCGATGTCGTCGCGCACGATCTTGCGGTCGGCGAGGCGATGGCCGGCCGCGACGATGCGGTCGGCAAGCGTCTGGCCCGACGTGTCGTCGGCCTCGGTGCGCGTGTCGGAAACCGTGAGCACCGCGATGTTGACGGGCACGAACGAGCGGCTCTCGTCAACTCCTGGCATCGACCGCGAAGATGACGGTGGCGGGATCCTGCGACGTGTACCGGGGCCACTGGCCGCTGGCGATGGCGTCGAGCGACGGCGCCCTCTGCCCGAGCCGGGCGCGGTACACCCACAGGTTGGTGAGCACGTGCTGGACGAACTCGCGCGTTTCCGTCGCGGGCACGGTTTCGATGAACAGCAGGGGATCGTCGTTGAAGCGGCCGCGGCGCAGCCACTTCCTCACGTTGCCCGGCCCGCCGTTGTAGGAGGCGATCAGGTGAACCAGGTTGCCGGCCGTTTCCTTGGCGAGATGCAGGATGTATTTCTGCCCCAGCGCGATGTTGACCTCGGGCCGGTAGAGATCCTTGCGCTTCGAGGTGCGGAAGCGGCGGTCGCGGGCGATGAACGAGGCGGTGCGCGGCATCAGCTGCATCAGCCCGCGCGCCCCGGCGTGACTCTTCGCCCGCGTGTTGAACTCCGATTCCTGGCGCACCAGGGCGAAGACCAGCGCGCGGTCGACGACGTAGCCGTTCTTCGGCTCCCATTGCGGCACCGGATACATGGCGCCGTCGTGGCTGTGACCGTCGATCGCCGCGAGCCGGCGGGCGATGCGTAGCTGCGCCGCCGGCAGGTCGAGGCGCATGGCGAGCGCCAGCAGCGCCTTGCCGAGCGCCGGGTTTCTCCCACCGTCGAGGCGCCTGAGCTCGGACTCGGCGAGCCGCGCATCGCCGGCCTCGGCCAGCGCCAGCGCGCGCTTCGCCGCCGGCACCTGCATTGCGACCGCGATCTCGCGCCCCGTGAGCGGTGGCATCTCCCACGCGTAATCGGGGTCATTGCCGAGGGCGCGGATGGCGATGAGTCCATAGAAGGTGCGTGGATACTCGGCGGCGATCGAAAGCAGGCGACTCACGTTCCCGGGCCGTTGGGTGATGAGATTGAGGCGCGCCGCCCAGTACGCGCCGGCGGCGGTTTTCGCGTCGCTGGCGTTGTTCGCGAGGGCGAGCGATTCGAAGTAATGACGCGCCGCCTCCATATTGCCGCGGCGATAGGCGACGAGCCCCGCCGTCCAGTAGGCAAGCGGAATCGCGGTGCCCGAACGCTCGGCGGCGGGCGCCGCGAGCGCATGCGCCTTTTGGTCCTTGCCGCCGAGGAAATACGCATAGGCGATCTCGCGGCGCATGATGTCGAACTCGACGTCGTCGGCGAGCCGTAGCAGCGACTTGTCGTCGAGATGCTTCGCCGCGGCGTTGGGCTGGCTGCGGCGGATGTGCCGGCGCATGTGCACGAGCAGGTTGATGAGCTTGCGCCGCTGCGCGTTCGAGCGCTTGCGCGGCGAGACGTAACCCTTGTCGCGGGCGGCGCCGATGACCACCGCCGTGACGGGCTGCGCCGGCGCCACCGCCCGGCGCGGCTTCGCCGCCCCCTTGGGCCGGCGCTTCATCGCCAGCTTGTAGATGCGCCGCGCCTGCGGGTGGTCGGCGTATTTCTTGAGCCAGTCGCGGAGCTCGCGGAACTTCGAGCGGTAGTGGGTGGGGTGGAGGTAGCGCTGCGCCAGCACGTGGCCCATGAGAATGCGGTCCTCGAGCTTCTTGATCTCCTTATCGGCGGTTATCCACTTGCCGTGCTTCTGGAGTTCGAAGATGCGCGCGTAGCGTTCGATATCGTCAGGCGAAAGGACGCTCGGCAACGCCGGTTCGTGCGCTGCCGCGCTACCGCCCGGCGGCGCAGCGGTAAAGCGCAGGCCCGGGGGCGCCGCGCTTGCCGCATGACCCGCGAGGCCCGCGCACGCGCCGCCCAATAGCGCCACCAGCGCCCACCTGCCCAGACGCCGGGCAATGCTCCTCACTCTACTCATGGCCCCTAATTTAAGACGGGCTCCCTGCTAAATAGTTAACGATATCGAAAGGAATGCGGCCCGGCAAGCCGCGTCGTTCCCGCTCGGCGTTTCGCTGCGCGAATCGAACCCATGTCTGGGCCCGCAACGGCAAGCGCGGACACGCCTTCCCCTCATCCCGTGTCGGCAAGACGCGCCTTGATGGCGAGGAGGTCGCGCCAGGCGTCGCGCTTCTGGATCGGCGAACGCAGCAGATAGGCGGGGTGGAAGGTGGCGATGGCGTCGATCGGGCCGTCGAGGCCGGGGCTGCGGTAGTTGTGCCACACCCCGCGCAGGCGCGTGATCCCCTCGCTGCGCCCGAACATCGCCTTGGCCGAGATGCCGCCGACGAGCACCAGCACATCGGGCTTGACCAGCTCGATCAGGCGCCGGGCGAACGGCAGGCAGGTGGCGATCTCGTCGGCGGTGGGCGAGCGGTTGCCCGGCGGACGCCAGAACAGCATGTTGCTGATACAGACCCCCGCGCGGTCGAGCCCGATCGCCGCCAGCATGCGATCGAGCAAGCGGCCCGCGGGGCCGACGAAGGGCACGCCGCGGCGGTCCTCCTCGCTGCCCGGCGCCTCGCCGACGAAGAGCACGCGGCCTCGCGGGTTGCCGTCGTAGATGACGGTGTTGGTGGCGGTTTCCTTGAGCGTGCAGCCATCGAAGGCGGCGATGGCGGCGACGAGCTCATCGACCGTGACGCAGGCGGCGGCGATGGCTTGCGCGCTTTGCGCCGCCGGGGGCCGCGCCGGATTGCTCGACGGCGGCGGCTTCGGCGGCGGCGGTGAAGCGGACGGCGTTTCCCTTCGCGCCGCGGCGTCGGCGAAGCGATTGCGCGGCTCGCGACCGATCGCTTCGTCGGCGCCGGCCTCGATATACCAGGCGAGGAGATCCAGCGGGCGCTGCGCGGATGCCATGGGCGCAACCTATCACGGCCATCGCGCGCCGGCCAGCGGGCGCCGCATCGCCCGCAGCGATTGACCACCCTGGACAAAGCGCGGCATAACTCGGTGCAGTGGCAAGGCGCGCACCTGGAGAGGGTCATGGAACGCGAGTCGATGGAATACGACGTCGTTGTCGTCGGCGCCGGCCCGTCCGGCCTTTCGGCGGCGATTCGCCTCAAGCAGCTCGCCGAGCAGCACGGCCGCGAGGTCTCCGTGTGCGTGCTCGAGAAGGGCTCGGAGGTCGGCGCCCATATCCTTTCCGGCGCGGTGATCGAGCCGCGCGCCCTCGACGAGCTCCTTCCCGACTGGAAGGAGCGCGGCGCGCCGCTCAACACGCCGGCGGGCGTCGACCGCTTCCTGCTGCTCACCGAACGCAAGGCGCTCAGGCTGCCGACGCCGCCGCAGATGCACAACCGCGGCAACTACATCATCAGCCTCGGCAACCTGTGCCGCTGGCTCGCCGAGCGCGCCGAGGAGGCGGGCGTCGAGGTCTATCCCGGCTTCCCCGCGGCCGAGGTGCTCTACGCCGACGACGGGCGCGTGCGCGGCGTCGCCACCGGCGACATGGGCGTCGCCCGCGACGGCTCGCACAAGCCCGGCTACGAGCGCGGCGTCGAGCTGCACGCGCGCTACACGCTGTTCGGCGAGGGTTGCCGCGGCTCGCTGACCAAGGGCCTGTTCGAACGCTTCGACCTGCGCGGCGGCGTCGATCCGCAGACCTTCGGCATCGGCATCAAGGAGCTGTGGGAGGTCGACCCGGCCAGGCACCGCCAGGGGCTGATCATCCATACCATCGGCTGGCCGCTCGACACGCGCACCTACGGCGGCTCGTTCGTCTACCATCTCGAGGACAATCAGGTGGCGGTGGGCTTCGTCATCGGCCTCGACTACGAGAACCCGCACCTGAGCCCCTTCGACGAGTTCCAGCGCTTCAAGACGCACCCGTCGATGCGGCCGTTCTTCGAGGGCGGGCGGCGCATCGCCTATGGCGCACGGGCGCTCAACGAAGGCGGCTTACAATCGATCCCCAAGCTCGCGTTCCCCGGCGGCGCCCTCATCGGCTGCACCGCGGGCTTCCTGAACGTGCCCAAGATCAAGGGCACGCACACCGCCATGAAGTCGGGGATGCTCGCCGCCGAGGCGGCTTTCGAGGCGCTGGGCAAGGCAGACGCGGCCGGCCTAGACGGATACGAAATTGCGCTCAAGGCGTCGTGGGTCTACGACGAGCTGCGCCTCGTGCGCAACATCCGGCCCGGGTTCCGCTACGGCCTGTGGGGCGGCCTCGCCTACGCCGCCCTTGACAGCTTCGTGTTGCGCGGGCGGGCACCGTGGACTTTCCACCACCGGCCCGATCACGCGCATCTCAAGCGCAAGGACGCCTGCCCGCGCATCGCTTACCCCAAGCCCGACGGCGAGGTGAGCTTCGACACGAACTCGTCGGTGTTCCTCTCGGGAACCAACCACGAGGAGGACCAGCCCGTCCACCTGCAGCTCGCCGATCCGAGCGTGCCGATCGACGTCAACCTGGCGCTCTACGACGCGCCCGAGCAGCGCTACTGCCCGGCCGGGGTGTACGAAATCCTGCGCGATGCCGACGGCGGAAACCCGCGGTTGCAGATCAACGCCGCGAACTGTGTTCACTGCAAGACCTGCGACATCAAGGACCCGGGCCAGAACATCAACTGGGTCACGCCCGAGGCCGGCGGCGGGCCCAACTATCCGAACATGTAGAGCCGCCGCAAACCGGCGCGCGGGCGGGAGATACTGCCCCATAAAATGCCCGGCAACACTTGCCCTTGCAGCCCTTCGGCACCAATCCTTAATAAAGGCATGGAATGATTTCGCCGCGATCGGACCGTCGGCAGTCGCGGTCACGCAATTCCTCGTGACGGCTATGCGGCGATGGTTGGTGAAATGAGTTCCGTGGAGTACAATCGCGCGTCCACCGCGACGCCGGGACCCGCCTCGACTGAGACGCAGAGGTGCTGTCCCCTTTGCCCGATACCGAATCGACCGTGACAGACAGCAGCCAGGCTTTCCCGACCGGACGGACGACATTGCGCGCAGGCGTCGTCATGGCGACGCTTGCGTTGCTCGTCGCCTGCAGCGCTGGCGGCTCCCGCACCCATCAGGCGTCGACGGATAACGAGCCGTCGTCGTCGCACGTCAAGGCCGGCGCGAACGAGATCGATTCCCCCTTCGGCAGCTATCTCGCGGGCCGCCTGGCGCGCCACGAGCGCGACGCCGCGTCCGCCG
>JAZFVR010000284.1:0-3606 GCA_036447835.1 Alphaproteobacteria bacterium
TTTGCGCTCGCGGACCACCCAGAGGTCGGGGAGCGTATCGAGGTGCGCCCCGAGGATTTGCCGCCACCCTACGCCACTCAGAGCGCGACCAATGCGCCGCGGCGCATCGCCCGGCCGGCGGGGGCGACGTTGAGCGTGCCGCCCGGTTTCCGCGTCAACGTCTTCGCCGACGGCCTCGACCACCCGCGCTGGCTGGCGGTCACCGAAAACGGCGACGTGCTGCTCGCCGAGCCGCGCGCCGGACGCGTGACGCTGCTGCGCGACGGCGATGGCGACGGCGAGGCCGAGCTCGTCGAGACATTTGCGACCGGCCTTCAGCACCCGCACGGGCTCGCGGTCCGCGGCGAGCATCTCTACGTCGCCGATGTCGAGCGTGTCTGGCGCTACCGCTTGCGCCGCGGGCAAACGCGCGCCACCGGCAACGCGCAAGCGGTGACCCGGCGTGGCGCCTTCGGCTCGTCGGGCGGGCACTGGACGCGCAACCTCGTGTTCAGCCCCGACGGCGGCCGCTTCTTCGTCGCCATCGGCTCGCGCAGCAACATCGGCGAGGACCCCGAGCCGCGTGCCACGGTGCAGGTGTTCGACTCGGGCGGTGGCAACCAGCGGACGTTCGCCGCGGGCCTGCGCAACCCGGTGGGCATCGCTTTCTACCCCGGCAGCGACGACCTCTGGGTCGTCGTCAACGAGCGCGACGGCCTCGGCGACGAACTCGTGCCCGATTACCTCACGCGTGTCGGCGACGGCGACTTCTTCGGCTGGCCCTACGCCTATCTGGGGTCGAACCCGCAGCCCGGCTTTGCCGACGAGCGCCCCGACCTGGTGGCCAGGAGCCGCGTGCCCGACCTCCTGTTCCGCGCCCATTCGGCGCCGATCGGCCTGGTGTTCTACGACGCCAGCCAGTTCCCGGCCGAATACCGGGGCGACGCCTTCGTCGCCTTGCGCGGGTCGTGGAACGCCGCGACGCCCCGCGGCTACATGGTCGTGCGCGTGCCGTTCGCGGACGGCCGCCCGGTCGGCCATTACGAGGCGTTCGCCACCGGCTTCTGGGCCGCGGGCGAGAAGCGCGCGCAGGTGTGGGGACGCCCCGCCGGCCTCGCCGTCGCCGCCGACGGCAGCCTGCTCATCGCCGACGACACCGGCGGCGTGGTGTGGCGCGTGCGCTATGCGCCTTGAGACCGGCAACGCGGGCGCCCATACTGGGAGCATGTCCGGCGATTCGAAAGTGGCGCCTTCCAGGCCAGCCGGGCCCATCGTGCCCAAGGTGCCCGATGGCGACAACCGCGAGCGCCTGGTGTGCGACGACTGCGGCTATATCGTCTATCGCAATCCCAAGGTGGTGGTGGGCGCCGTCTGCGCGTGGCAGGACAGGCTGCTCATGTGCCGCCGGGCGATCGATCCGCGGCGTGGCTACTGGACGATCCCGGCGGGCTATCTCGAGCTCGGCGAGAGCGTCGCCGAGGGGGCGATGCGCGAGACGCTCGAGGAGGCGTGCGCGCGCATCGAGATCGACGCCGTACTCGCGGTCTACAGCATCCCGCGCATCAGCCAGGTGCAGGTGATCCACGCCGCGCGGCTGCTCTCGCCCGACATCGCCGCGGGCCACGAGACGCTCGATGCGCGTCTCGTCGCCTGGGACGAGATACCGTGGGACGACATCGCCTTTCCGTCGGTTCGCTGGGCGCTCCACCATCACCGCGAGTACCGGAGCGGCACACCCTTCACCACCCGCACCAATCCGCCCGGGGAGCTCGGCGACTACTAGCCGGGGGCTTTCGCCTGCACGTGTGGCGGATGGCGACCCCGATTCCGCCGTTGAGCACGCGCCGGGTGACAGTTTACAATTGTGGTCCAATTCTTGACAGGGAGTGCAACGCCATGACCGATCCCGTCGTTTACGGCCCCGCCTACAGCACCTACACGCGCAGCGTGCTGCTCGCCCTCGAGGAGAAGGGCGTGCCCTATCGCTTCGAGGAGGTCGACATCCTCGCCGATGCCCACAATGAGCCGGACCATCTGGCCCGGCACCCCTTCGCCAAGGTGCCGGCGTTCGAGCACGACGGCTTCGTGCTTTACGAGACCACGGCGATCATGCGCTACGTCGACGAGACGTTCGCGGGCGCGCGGTTGCAGCCCGAGGAGGCGCGTGAACGCGCGCGCATGAACCAGGTCCTGCGCATCCTCGAAGCCTACGGCTACTCGGCGATGATCAGCGCCATCGTCATCCAGCGCGTGGTGGTGCCGCTCACCGGCGGCACGCCCGACGAGGCGGCGATCGAGGCCGCGGTGCCGCAGGCCCAGACCACGATCGACGCGCTCGACGAGATCGCCGGCGGCAACGCCCATCTTGCCGGCGCCTCGCTGAGCCTCGCCGATCTGCACCTGGCGCCGATCTACGACTACTTCCGCCAGACGCCCGAGGGCGAGCGGCTGCTCAGCGGCGCCCCGAACCTCAGGCGCTGGTGGTCGGGCGTGGGCGAGCGCCCGAGCGTCGTCAAGACCACGCCCAAGCTGGGGTGAGGGCGCGGCGGCGGGCCGCGCCGGCCTCATGCTTCGCCCCTCGTCAGGCTCGGGATGAGGAGGCTCGGCATGAAGCTCTTTACAGGATTGAATTCCGCGAACCGAGGGCCTCGTCCTGAGCCTGTCGAAGGACGAGGCTCGCAGCGCGAGCCGCCCGGTCGCGGAACTACACGCTGACGCCCGCGAGGAAGTCGTCGAAGTCGGTCTGCGCCAGGCGGTTGGTGTAGTTGGTGAGCGTGCAGTGGGCGATCTCGGCGATGATCTCGATCATCAGGGCCGGTTTCACGCCGCGTTCGACGAAGCCGTCGAACGCATCGTCCGGGAGCTTGCCCTTGGTCTCGACGAGCGCGAGCGTGAGCTCCTGGATGAGGCGCCCGCGCGCATCGCTCACCTCGCCGCCCTCGACGACGGCCTTGATGTCCCCTTCGGCGAGGCCGGTCTCGCGCGCCAGCTTGATGTGCGCCGGCACGCAATAGTGACAGCCGTTGAACACCGCCATCTGCAGGTCGATGACCTCGCGGTCCGCGGGGCTCAGGCCCGTCTTCGGCAGCTCGGTCGCGAAGGCGCGGAAGATCCTCAGGACCGGCGGCGAGTTGGCGAGCGTGCGGGTCACGTTCCACACCGGGCCCGAACCCTCGATCTCCCGGATCAGCTTGGCGACGCGCGGATCGTCGCTGTCGGCGCGCGCCGGCGCTATGCGTGACATGGCCGCCTCCCTTCGCCTTCCTTCAGAACGGCTGACGATTCAATAGATAACCACAGAGGCGCGGAGAATAAGAAAAGAAAAAATATTCACCGCTAAGGCACCAAGTCACCAAGAAAAGAATACATTATCAATCTTCTCGAACTTAGAAATTGGTTTTTCCTTCTTGGTGTCTTTGTGCCTTGGTGGTGAAATTATTTTTCTCTGTGTCTTCTGTGGTTTTAGCCTGCCTCCGGCGTCGCCTGTCCCGGCTCGAGGGCGGGGGTCATGCCGATCATGCTGTCGCGGGTGACGAGCGCCGCCAGCTTGTCCTCGCTCCAGCCCTCGGTGCCTGCGGGTCGCATCGGCAGCACCAGGTAGCGCATGTCGGCGGTCGAATCGTGCAC
>JAZFVR010000285.1:0-6942 GCA_036447835.1 Alphaproteobacteria bacterium
TAGAGCCGGGCCCGGGACTGGCACGATCAACCGGCGAACGCGCGAATGCCTGTCTGCGCCGCGCCGAGAACGAGTGAGAGAATGTCGTAGGTCCCCTCGAGGGTGTTCTCGACTTCCAGGTTCAACAAGTGACGGATGACGTGGAATTCGTCGGCGATCCCGTTGGCCCCGTGCATGTCGCGGGCCATGCGCGCGACCTCGAGCGCCTTCTGGGCGGAATTGCGTTTGATGAGCGAGATCATCTCTGGCGTCGCCCGGCCCTGGTCCTGCAGACGGCTGACACGGAGCGTCGCATGAAGCGCCAGCGTGATCTCGGTCTGCATATCGGCGAGCTTCGCCTGGACGAGCTGGTTCGCGGCCAGCGGCCGGCCGAACTGGACCCGGTCCAAGACGTAGTTCCGGGATGCCTGCCAACAAAACTCGGCCGCGCCGAGCGCCCCCCAACTGATCGCGAAGCGCGCCTTGTTGATGCAGGCGAACGGCGCGCGGAGGCCCTCCGCATCGGGAAGCACGTTGTCGTCCGGCACGAACACGTCGTCCATGACGATCTCGCCCGTCGGCGACGCGCGGACGGAGAACTTGCCTTCGATCTTCGGTGCCGACAGCCCGTCCATCCCCTTTTCGAGGATGAAGCCGCGGACCGTGTCGTCGTCGTCCTTGGCCCAGACGATGAACACGTCGGCGATCGGCGAATGGGTGATCCACATCTTGTTGCCGGTAAGCCGATAGCCACCGTCGACCCGGCGCGCCCGGGAGCGCATGCGCCCGGGGTCGGAGCCGGCGTCGGGCTCCGTCAGGCCGAAGCAGCCGATGCGTTCACCCCGTGCCATCGGCGGCAGGAAACGCTCGCGTTGCTCGTCGCTGCCGAACTCGTGGATCGGCGCCATCGCCAGCCCGCCCTGGACGCCGCAGGCCGAGCGAAACGCGGCGTCGACCCGTTCGAGCTCGCGCGCCACCAGCCCATAGGCGACATAGCTGGCGCCGGCGCAGCCGTAGCCGTCGATGGTCATCCCGAGGAACCCCATGTCGCCGAATTCCCGCATGATTTCGGGATCGAATTTCTCGTGGCGATTCCAGTCCAGGATCAGCGGCATAAGGCGCGCTTGCGCGAACTGATGGGCGCTGTCGCGGATCAGCCGCTCCTCCTCGTCGAGCCGATCGCCGAAGAGCAGCGGGTCCTTCCAGTCGAACGACGGCTTGACGGCGGCCATCGGCTCAGACGGCTTCCAAAACGACGGCGACACCCTGGCCGACGCCGATACACATGGTGGCCAGCCCGTAGCGGCCGCCGGTCTTCTTGAGCTGGTTGATCGCCGTCAGCACTAGGCGCGGGCCGGACGCGCCGAGCGGGTGGCCGAGCGCGATGGCGCCCCCGTTCGGGTTGAGGCGGTCGTCGTCGAACGCGAGGTCGAGACCCTTGAGGCACGCCAGGACCTGTGCGGCGAAGGCCTCGTTGATTTCGATCACGTCCATGTCCTTAAGGGCCAGCCCCGCCCGTTCCAGGGCCTTCTGCGACGCCGGCACCGGACCGATGCCCATGGTTCGCGGCGGCACGCCGGCGACGGCGCTGGCCATGACCCGGGCGATCGGCGCGGCGCCCGCCGCCTTGCCGGCCTTCCGGCTCGCGACCACCATGGCAACGGCGCCGTCGTTGAGGCCGGAGGCGTTGCCTGCGGTCGTCACGCCGTCGGGACTGAGAGGCCGAAGCTTGGCCAGCTTTTCCCGATCCGTGTCCGGCCGCGGATGCTCGTCGGTGTCGACCACCACGTCCGGCTGCTTGCGCCCGCCGGGCACGGTGATCGGCTGGACTTCGTCCTTGAAAAAGCCGGCTTCCTGGGCCGCGCCCCAGCCCTTTTGCGAGCGCACGGCGAACGCGTCGCAATCCTCCCGCGAGAGCTGATACTCCTGGGCCAGGTTGTCGGCCGTCTTCGGCATGCTGTCGTCGCCGTATTTTTCCTCGATCTTGGGGTTCGGAAAGCGCGCGCCGACCGCCGAATCGTACCACGTGAGCCGACGGCTGTAGGGCTGTTCGGCCTTGCCGACCACGAACGGCGACCGGCTCATGCTCTCGACGCCGCCAACGACCGCAACGTCGGCCTCGCCGCAGGTGATGGCGTGCGCCGCCGCGATCAGAGCGCCCATGCCGCTGCCGCAGTTCCGCTGGATCGCCGTGCCCGGGATTTCCACCGGGAACCCGGCGAGCAGGCTCGCGTGGCGAGCCACGCACCGGCTGTCCTCACCGGCCTGGTTCGCGCAGCCGATGATGACATCGTCGACGTCGTTCACCTTGAAGGGCGCGCGGTCCATCAACGGCCGCATCACGGCGGCCAGAAGATCATCAGGTCTTACCGAAGCCAGCGCGCCGCCGGAGCGTCCGAAGGGGCTGCGCAGGCCGTCGTAGATGTATGCATCCAACATGGCGGGTGTTTCTCCTTTTGGCGAGGTTCGGCGCGGTCAGCTTTCCGCCGTCAACAGCGAGACGCCGAGCTGCGCGCGCCGCCTGATCCATGGGTTCGGCCGGTAGCGCGGATCGCCGTACTGGCGATGCAGGCCCTCGAGCACGCGAAGCACCTTGTCGGCGCCGAGCGCGTCGCCGAAGCCGAGGGGGCCATGCGGATAGTTGAGGCCGAGCTTCACGGCCTTGTCGATGTCCTCCGGCGTAGCGATCCCCTGTTGCGCGACCGAGGCGCCGATGTTGACGATCATGGCGACGATGCGCTGGGCGACGAAGCCGGGACTGTCGCGAAGCACGGTCACCGGAACGCCGTCGGCGGCAAGCACGGCATGGGCGGCGCGGGTCGCCTCCGGGGTCGTCAACGGCGTCTTCATCACGCTGCGGCGCGTATCCAGGCCGAACAGGACGTCGACGGCGACGGTGCGGGTCGCATCCAGTGCCTGCTCGACCGCGGCGGCCGTGGCGTCGTCACCCAGCGGCGTCACCAATATGACCGAGTCGTCGGCCGGACGCTCGCCCGTATCCAGTTCGCCGCCGGCCGCGCGAACGATCTCCGCGAGCGCGTCGTGCGCATCGGCGAGCGCGCGGCTGACCCAAAACTTGCCGCCATCGAACTTCGGCGGGGCGGCCTCTTCCGGGACCACCTGCTTGCCGTCCTCGTAAACATAAAAGCCCTGACCGACCTTGCGACCGAGAAGCCCCGCCTGCATGCGGGTGTTCATCAGCGCGGACGGCCGGAAACGCGGCTCGTGGAAATACTGCTCATAGATTTCGACCGTCGCCGGATGGGTCACGTCGAGCGCGGTCAAATCAAGGAGTTCGAAGGGGCCCGTGCGGAAGCCGGCGGCATCGCGCATGATGCGGTCGACATCGACGAAGTCGGCGACCCCTTCGCTCACCAAGTGCGCGGCCTCGATCGTGTAACCGCGTCCGACCTGGTTGACGAGGAAACCCGGCGCATCGGCGACGCGGAGCGGTTGGCGGCCCATGCGGATACCGAGATCGACCAGGAAGTCGGTGACCCAGTCCTCGGTCTTGAGGCCGCTGATCACCTCGACGAGCGGCATCAGGGGCACGGGGTTGAAAAAGTGGAAGCCGGCGACCCGCTCCGGCCGGCTGCATGCCGAGGCGATGCGCGTCACCGAAAGCGACGAGGTGTTTGTCGCGAGCACGGCATCTTCGGCGATGACGGCTTCGATCTCGGCGAACACCTTGCGCTTGATCTCCATGTCCTCGATCACCGCCTCGATCACCACGTCGCAGGCGGCGAACCCCGAAACCGCGTCGACGAGTTTGAGCCGCGCCGTCGCGGCATCGGCGTCGGCGGCCTCCATGCGGCCTTTCTCGACGGCGCGCTTGAGCATGCGGGAGACAAACTCGACCGCCTCGGTTGCGGCGCCCTCCTTGGCGTCGTAGAGCTTCACCGTGCATCCGCCGGTCGCCGCGACCTGGGCGATGCCGCGCCCCATGGTCCCGGCGCCGACGACGCCGACCGCGAGATTGGGTTGCGTCGCGTTGCGTGTCACTGTTCCTACCTCCCCTTGAATTCGGGCTTGCGCTTTTCGATGAAGGCCCGCATCCCTTCTTTTTGGTCCTCGGTATCGAAGAGCGTATCGAAGGTGCGGCGCTCCAACATCAGGCCCGCCGCGAGGGATGAGTCCTGGCCCGCGAGTACCACCTCCTTGATGCGGCGGGCGGCGAGCGGAGGCATCGCGGCGATGGCGCCGGCGATCTCGAGCGCGCGATCTAGAACCTCGTCGTCGGGCACGACCTCGCTGGCGAGACCCATCTCGAAGGCCTCGCGCCCCGAGATCGGCTCGGCGGTCAGTAGCATTTTCATTGCCTTGAACTTCCCGACGGCGCGCAACAGGCGCTGGGTGCCGCCGCCGCCCGGCATGATGCCGAAGCGAATCTCCGGCTGGCCGAAGCGCGCGTTCTCGCCGGCGACGATGATATCGGCGTGCATCGCCAGCTCGCAGCCGCCGCCGAGGGCGAAGCCGTTGACGGCGGCGACGACCGGCTTCGGGCAGTCGGCGATCACGGCCCAGAGGCGGCGCACATTGGTGCGCGTCATCTCACCAGTCCCCTTGGTCGCCATCTCCTTCAGATCGGCGCCCGCCATGAAAGCTTTCTCGTTGCCGGTGACGACGATGCAGCGGACGTCCTCGTCGTCGCCCATTTGCGAGAACACTTGCGTCAGTCGATGGCGCAGCGCCGTGTTGAGGGCGTTGAGGGCATCGGGACGATTGATCCGCAGCAACGCGATCCCATCGGCCGGATGCTCGATTTTTACGAGGTCGCTCATGTCGCCTCCTCCCCGCCCGGGATTATCCCGACCACACGCATAGCGATTCATTAGTGATTCATAAAAAATTTTTGCAGCCGTCGAATGATGCCGCGTGACTTTTAAAGATACTAATATTAGAATGATAGAATGACAATAGAGTTAACGTGCGCATCCTTCGCGTTTCGGGGGCGGGGGTTGCTCCTTGATCGTCGCAGCGAACCTTAGAAACGGTCGTTCTAATATGATGAATCGAAAAGCAATGCAGACCGATATCCTCAGGAACAGTCCGGGAAAGCTGTATCTGAACCTGGCCAGCTTGATGCGTCAGCGCCTTACCGGCGGCGAATGGGAGCCCGGCGATCAGCTTCCGCCGCTGACCGCGCTCGCGGCCGAATTCGGCGTCGCCAACGTCACGGTGCGCCAAGCCATCGCTATTCTCGAGGACGAGGGCCTCGTCCACCGCCAACAGGGCCGCGGTACGTTCGTCAGTCCGACCATCGACCAGCAGCCGTCTTTCTCGGTCGTCTCGGACTGGTCGTCGCTGATCCGCATGGTCGAGAAGAGCTCGCCCAAGCTGATCAAGGTCGACGACACGCTCAAGCATCCGGTCCTGCACCCGAACGAAGGCACCCCCGCGCCGGCCTACCGCTACATCAAGAAGGTCCACTCCTACCACGGATTCCCGTGCGCCGTGGTCGGTGTGTATCTCGACAAACGATGCTTTGATCGTGCGCCTAAGCGGTTCCAGAACGAGACCATCATCCCCGTCCTCGAATCCCTTCCCGACGTCAAGATCAGCCGCTGCCGTCAGGTGCTTACCATCGGGCAATCCGATGTCGAGACGGCGTCGCTTCTGCAGGTGCCGCTCAACGCGCCCGTCGGCGAGGTCCGACGGGTCTTGACCGACCCCGACGGCTGCGTCATTTATGTCGGAGAGGTCAGCTACCGTGGTGATCTCGTCAAGTTCGAGATCGATCTCGATCACGACAGCGGAGATAACACCGGAGAAGAAGACAAGCCCTCGCAGCGAAAGGCGCGAGCCACGGCCTGAGCGTCCTTGAGGGCGCCAACAGCAAGAGCCGACGAACGGCCATCTCACCGAAACCCTCATGTGGGAGGTATATAATGCTCCGTATCAGTAAGCTAAGGATTCTGTTTGGTGCCCTCGTGGCACCACTTGCACTCGTCGCCGCGACGTCGATGGCGGTCGCCGAGTACCCGTCCAAGCCGATCACCCTGGTCGCGCCTTATGGCCCGGGGGGTGCCTCTGACCTCGCCTCGCGCACCCTGGCCAGCGTGGTGCCGCAGTATTTAGGCGAACCCGTGCTCGTGATCAACCGAACGGGTGCCGGCGGCGTCACCGGGTCGGCCTTCGTCTACAACTCCAAGCGAGATGGCTACACGGTGATGCTCGCGCGCATCGGCTCGCACACCGTCTCGCCGGCGATGAAGACCATCCCATACGAGTACGACAAGTTCACCTATTTGGGCCTCCTCGAGGTCAACCCGGTCATCTGCGCCACTGCCACCACCAAGCCATACAAGACCCTTAATGACCTCCTCGATGCCATCAAGAAAAACCCGGGCAAGATCAGCTACAGCTCCGCGGGGATCGGCACCCTTCTGCAGGTGGCGGCGGTGATGATGATGGATCAGGTCGGCATCAAGGATCCGATCAAGGCCGCGATCCACGTGCCCTTCAAGGGCGGCGGCAACGCGGCGACGGCGGCGCTCACCGGTCAGGTGGACTTCGTGTGCACCAACTCGTCCGCGCTCATGAGCGGAATCCTGGGCCGCAAGCTGCGTGCGCTCATGGTCACCACGCCCAAGCGCCTGAGCGAAATTCCCGATACGCCGACCGTACGGGAGCTCGGCTATCCCGACCTCGAGGTGCTGGTCGGCTGGAGCGGCATCGCCGGGCCGCCGGACCTGCCTAAGGAGGTGGTCGACAAGTGGGCCGCCGCCCTGCAGAAGGTCAAGGGGGACAAGAGCTGGAACAAGCTGACCACGCGGCTGGGCTCGGTGCCCAGGATCTTAACGCCCGCCGAGACGCGCAAATTCGTCGAGAAGCAGTACAAGGTGTTCAGCGATCTCGTGCAACGCCTGGATATGCGTATCAAGTAGGGCCAAGGGCGCTTGCCGCTGGTACGGTAGGGGTGGAGGCGCGCCCCTACCGTTCCTTGCGCGGACGACCAACCCA
>JAZFVR010000286.1:0-2784 GCA_036447835.1 Alphaproteobacteria bacterium
TCTCTATTGAATACGTCGATGGCGAGGGCAACCTTTTGAAGAATGATGATTTCGTTGCAGGCAAAGCCGAGCAGTACGAAAAACATTCGCTCACGGTTGTCAATGTCCATCAGCGCCGCTTTGGTGATGGTGAACTCGTATACGGTTAAGTCCGACTGTTTATCCATCTTCCTTGTCACAAGAGCTCCCGATGCCGTGTGATTGAAAGGCAGAATACATACATGATTGTCACAGACCCCGTGACCACAATTATCCGCATCGGGTCATTCTCGGACGATCGGCGATCTCCTCTCGGAGACCGTTCCGGGACGAGAAGCGGACATCACCGCATCGGACGATTCTCGCGTCTATCGACATATGGCGGCTCGCCCGTGAGTCCACGGCCTGCCTAGCTCCCATGCATCTCCGCCGTGCCCGGTGAGGCGCCGGCGAGCCAGTCGTCGACCAGGCGGCGGGCGATCGAATCGGCGCGCGGCAGGCGGACGCCCTCGGTCGGGGCGAGGAGTTCGTCGCGGCGGAACCAGCGCGCATCCTCGAGTTCGTCGCGGTTCACCCGGAGCTCGGTCGTCGTCGCCGTGGCGTGGAAGCCGATCATCAGCGAGGCGGGGAACGGCCACGGTTGCGACGACTGGTAGCGCACGTCGGTGACGCCGACGCCCGCCTCCTCCTTGACCTCGCGCGCCACCGCCTCCTCGAGGCTCTCGCCGGGCTCGACGAATCCGGCGAGGCAGGAATACAGCCCCGGCGGCCATTTCGACTGACGGCCGAGCAGACAGCACTCGCCATGGGCGACCACCACGATCACCGCCGGGTCGGTGCGCGGGAAGTGCTGGGTCGCGCAGGCCGCGTCGACGCATACGCGCAGATGGCCGGCCTCGCGCACCTCGGTGGGAGAGCCGCAGGCGCCGCAGAAGAGATGCCGCGCGTGCCAGCTCATCAGCCCGCGGGCATGTGCGAGCATCGCCGCCTCGGTCGCCGGCATCAGGCCGCCCACCGTGCGCAGGTCGCGGAACGCGCCGTGACCGGTGAGCGCGCCCTCGGCCGGGTCGTCGTCGTGATGCGAGAGATCGACGGCGAAATACGCGCTCGCGCCGTCGACGCCGAGAAGCGCCACGAGCGGCGCGCCATCGACGACGTCGCCGAGGGCCCGCGGCGCCAGCAGGGCGGCTCGCGGCGGGTCGTCGCCGTGCACCATGCAGTGGCCGTGCCACAACGCGACGTAGCGGCTTCGCGGATCGTCGCGGCGCGCGGCGAGCCACGCCGCGTCGCCACGCAGATGCGCGACCCGGTCGAGCGCGCCCCCGGCGTAGACGTTGATGCGCGGCATGGCGCGAGCCTGACACAGCGCCCGGTCGCAGGCAAGGCGCGCCGCGCCGGGGTTGCTCTGCGCTCGCGGCGGGCTATAAGAGTTGACTAAGGGCGCACTTCCGGCAGCAGTCGGTGCGTTGCCGGGCGAGCGCCGATTCCTTCATGGGAGGCAACCATGCGCACAGCGATCCGTGCGGTGCTGGTCGCGGCGGCCGTGCTCGTCGTCGCCGGCTGCGCCGCCGGCGACGACGTGTTCGGCGAGCCCGGGGCCGGCTACGTCACGGGTGCGGCGGAGCGAACGGCGACCGCCGACTGGGCGAAGGCGGAGACCGTCACCGTCGAGCTTTCGGAGTTCGCGTTCTCGCCGTCTACGCTCACCTTCCGCGCCGGTGCGACGTACCGGCTGGTGATCGAGAACACCGGCGACCGGGCGCACTTCTTCGTATCGGACGGGTTCTTCAAGGCGATCGCCGCGCAGGTGCTGCGCTCCGCCGAGGGCGAAGTCGCCGGCCCCTATCTCGAAAAGATCGCGGTCGCGCCGGGGAAGAGCAAGGAGCTTCTCTTCGTCGCCGTCACGCCGGGACGCTACGCGCTCGTCTGCACCGTGTTCCTGCACGAGACGTTCGGCATGAGCGGCGAGGTCCGTATCCTGTGAGACACGCACGCCGGGCGCGGCGCGCCCGGCCGGCCGCGAAGGGCTTGCACCGCGCCCCCGGAACACTGTTATAGTGCGCCGGGAGGCTGGCGGCGGACAGGCCCCTCGCCAATCCGGTCAGGTCCGGAAGGAAGCAGCCGTAGCGAGTATCGGCCTGGGTCGGCGTCCAGCCTTCCACCTGCCCGCGACACACCACCTAACTGTCAGGCCGGCACGCGCCGAATGAGCACCGAGTCGAGCGACCGCTCCTACCGGGTTCTCGCCCGCAAGTACCGCCCCACCGCTTTCGCCGAGCTGATCGGCCAGGAGGCGCTGGTGCGCACGCTCTCGAACGCCATCGAGGGCGGCCGTTTCGCCCACGCCTATCTGTTGACCGGCGTGCGCGGGGTCGGCAAGACGACGACGGCGCGGATTCTCGCGCGCGCGCTCAACTGCGTCGGCGCCGACGGCGAGGGTGGGCCGACGGTCACGCCCTGCGGTCAATGCGAGCACTGCGTCGCGATCACCGAGGACCGCCACGTCGACGTGCTCGAAATGGACGCGGCGAGCCGCACCGGCGTCGACGACATCCGCGAGCTGATCGACGGCGTGCGCTACCGGCCGGTCTCGGCGCGCTACAAGGTCTACATCATCGACGAGGTCCACATGCTCTCGAAGCAGGCCTTCAATGCGCTGCTGAAGACGCTCGAGGAGCCGCCGCCGCACGTCAAGTTCGTCTTCGCCACCACCGAGGTGCGCAAGGTGCCGGTGACCGTGGTGTCGCGCTGCCAGCGCTTCGACCTGCGCCGGGTCGAGGCCGAGGTCCTCCTGCGCCATCTCGA
>JAZFVR010000287.1:0-3094 GCA_036447835.1 Alphaproteobacteria bacterium
CGCCCGGCTCGGTGACCTCGGCGGCCGGGTAGACGACGCAGCCGACGATGCGGTCGCCGTCGATATGCTTCTGCAATAGGCCCGTGCGATCGAGCGAATCGAGGCGGTGGCCGTCGAACGGGCCGCCATGCTTGTGGAAGTACCACCACGGAATGCCGTTCTGCACCGTCATAATCGCCGTGTCCGGCCCGGTGAGCGCCGGCATCTGGCGCGCGACGGCTTCCAGATAGTGCGCCTTGAGCGCCAGGATGACGAATTCCTGCGGCCCGGCGTCCGCGAGGCTCGCAGCTGCCTTGATGTCGCGCGCGTGCAGCAAGCTGCCGTCGTGCCAGACGAGCTTGAGCCCATCGGCCTGGATCGCCGCGAGATGCGCTCCCTGATCGACGACCGTGACGTCCTCGCCGGCCAGGCTCAGCTTTACGGCCATCAAGCCGCCGATGGCGCCGGCGCCGACAACGCAGATTTTCATGCTTTCCTCCTCGTCGGCCTTCCCTACGAAAGTAGATAGGACGCATCGCCGCGGCGGACACCCCGGCGCTTCGCGTCCTATTGCGCGAAGACGTTGCTCAGCGTGCCGATGCCCTCGATCGTGACCTCGACCGTGTTGCGCGCCTGCTTCATCGAGCCGACGCCGACCGAGGTGCCGCAGGCGATGACGTCGCCCGGCATGAGCGTCATATCGTGCGACAGCAGGCTGACCAGGCCGAGCGGCGGATGGATCATGTCGCTCAGCGGATAATCCTGGCGGAGATCGCCGTTGAGCACCACCTTCACGGTGCATGCGGCGGGGTCGATATCGGTCGCGACGACCGGCCCGAACACGCCGAAGCCGTCGAAGCTCTTGGCGCGCGCCCATTGTTGGAACGTCGGGTCCTTGTTCAGCAGGTCGACCGCGGTGACGTCGTTGATGCAGGTGTAGCCGAAGACAAAGTCGGCCGCCTCGTCCAAGGACACGCCGGCGCAGCGCTTGCCGATGACGATGCCGAGTTCGCCCTCGTAGATGACCCGGCCGTCGTAGGCCTTGGGGCGCCGGATGGTCTCGCCGGTCGCCAGAAACGACGTGCCCGCTTTGAGGAAATAGAGCGGTTCATCGGGCGGCGTGAGATCGAGCTTGGCGGCCAGCGCGTGGAAGTTGTTCCACAGCGCGATCATCTTGCCCGGCGCGGTCGGCGTCAGCAGCTTGACTTCGTCGAGCTTGAGCGTCCGCCCGGTGTCGACCGCGCCGGCGAACATGTCGCCCCGGTGGACCGCGATGACGTCGCCATCGAGGGTGCCGAAACCGATCTCTTCGTCGTCGTCGAATCGAAGCCAGCGTGGCATTCTTCGAGCCTCGTCAATCCGCGGCCCGACGCACGCATCCACTGCGACTCGTGCGGGCGCGCGCCGCTCGCCGAGTAGCGCAATGTTATCAGGGCAAGCCGCCGAGGCCATCCGGCAACGGCCGAACGGCGGGTTGGCGAGGGGGAGCGCCTCGAAGGCGACCGTGCTCTTGCGCCGCGACGGGGGAAGTGGGACAATGACGCGAGCGAAAGGGAGGTGTGCGATGGCGGCGGCAACGTCCAAGGGCGAAATCCTCGCGGGGTTCCTGGCGCCCCACCCGCCCCACCTCGTCTATGCCGAGAACCCGCCGCAGAACGAGCCGCGCTCGCAAGGCGGCTGGGAGCAGCTGCGCTGGGCTTACGAACGCGCCCGCAAGAGCCTCGACGCGCTCGAGCCCGACGTCCTGCTCGTCCATTCGCCGCACTGGATGACCCAGCAGGGGCACCACTTCCTCGGCCTGCCCCGGCTCGCCGGCAAGTCGGTCGACCCGATCTTCCCCAACCTGTTCCGCTACAGCTTCGACCTCGCGGTCGATGTCGAGCTCGCCGAGGCGTGCTGCAAGCAGGCCCGCCGGCGCGGGCTGACCGCCAAGATGATGCGCAACCCCAACTTCCGCGTCGATTACGGCACCATCACCACGCTGCACATGATGCGGCCGCAATGGGACATCCCGGTGGTCGGCCTGTCCGCCAACAACTCGCCCTATTACCTGACCACCGAGGAGGGCCTCGAGGAGATGGACACGCTCGGCAAGGCGACGCGCGCGGCGATCCGGGCGACCGGCCGGCGCGCCGTGCTGCTGGCGTCGAACACCCTGTGCCACTGGCACTTCCACGAGGAGCCCGCGGTGCCCGAGGACATGTCCGAGGAGCGCCCGAAGGATTACGCCGGCTACCAGTGGGACATGCGCATGATCGATCTGTGGCGCCGGGGCAAAACCAAGCAGGCGTTCAGGCTGCTGCCGCAGTTCATCGACGAGGCCTTCGCCGAGGTCAAGTCGGGCGCCTTCACCTGGATGTTCGCCGCCATGGGCTACCCGAGCATCCCCGGCGAGCTGCACGGCTACGGCACGGTGATCGGCACCGGCAACGCGGTGATGGAGTGGAACCTGGTCGAGGCCGGGCGCACCGGCGCCAAGGCGCCGCGCCGCCGCAAGAAGCGCGCCGCGTAGCGGCCCGAAGGAGGGGCCCGCCATGGCCATCGTCTCAGCCTTCCTGGTCCCCGGCTCGCCCCTGCCGATGCTCAGGCCCGACGTCAAGCCCTGGGCCAGGATCGCCGACGGCATGGCGCGCGCCGGCGCGGCGCTCGCCGCGTCGAGGCCCGACGCCATCCTGCTGTATTCGACCCAGTGGATCGCCGTGCTCGACCAGCTGTGGCAGACCAGGCGCCGCGTCAGCGGCATGCACGTCGACGAGAACTGGCACGAGTACGGTGACCTGCCCTTCGACCTGCAGATCGACGCCCGGCTCGCGCGCGCCTGCATCGCCGCGTCGAAGACCATCGGCATCAGGTCGAAGCCGGTCGACTACGACGGCTTCCCGATCGACACCGGCACCATTACCGCCGCTCACTTCCTCAACCCCGGTGGCCGCATCCCGATGGTGCTCACCTCGAACAACGTCTACCACGACTGGAGGCTGACCGAGCGCATCGCCCGCATGGCGGCGGCCCAGGCGCGGAAGCAGCGCAAGCGCGTCGCCGTGGTCGGCGTCGGCGGCCTGTCGGGCTCGTTCTTCCGCTCAGAGATCGACGCCGACGACGACAGGATCGCGGC
>JAZFVR010000288.1:0-4598 GCA_036447835.1 Alphaproteobacteria bacterium
ATGAGGATCAATGCCATGCGGCATGAGAATACGGTGTTCGACGGCCTGCTGAATGCGGTTCCGAATTAAGGGGACACCTTACTTAATTCTTAATTCACACGTTTGGATGTGACACTGAATTAAGTAAGGTGTCCCCTTAATTCAGGTCAAGTCCGGCCATAACGAGGGTGGGGTGAGAGCGTCGGCATCGACCCGCTATATATTCTCGCCGCGCAGCTTTTTCCTGATCGCCTCGGCGCGCAGCCGGATGAACGGCAGGTGCGGGTTGACGGTGAGCGCGCGCTCGAACCACTCGAGCGCCGCCTTGTCCTCGTCGATCGCCGTGTAGATCAGCCCCATGCCCGAGAGCGCGCCGAAATGGCGCGGCTCGAGCGCCAGCGTGCGCTCGACGTCGCGCACCGATGCGTCGTACTCCTCCATGAGGTAATAGAGCGTGGCGCGCTTGTTCCAGCCCTCGGCAAAATCGGGATCGGACTCGATGATGGCGTCGAACGCCGTGAGCGCGACGTCGAACGCGCCCGACTGCATCGCCACGACGCCGCGGCGCATCAGCTTGTCGAGGACCTCGTCGCCGGATTCGATCCAGATGCGCCAGATCGACGCCTCGATGGTCTGCGCCACGTCGCGCTCGGTGGTGGCGAGCAGCTTGTCGAAGAGATCGTCGAGGCGGCGGTCTTCCTGCCGCGCCTGGGCGTTCGAAACCAGCGTGACGATCAGGAAGGCGGCGAACGCCGTGATGACGCGCGTCATGTCGCCATGATAGTGCGCCCGCGCGCGCGGTCCAAGCGGCGCGATTACACGAAGGCGTGAATGACGATCAATCGGCGAGCGCCGGCGGCTTCGGCCCGCCGGTCGCCCAGTCGACGAGCTCGACCGGGTGGACGACGGGAATGCGCGTGGCGCCGGCGAGCTGGACGATGCAGCCGATGTTGCCGGCGGCGACGACCCGTGCGCCGGTGCGCTCGATGTTTTCCACCTTGCGCTCGCGGAGTCGCGCGGCGAGCTCGGGCTGCAACAGATTATAAGTACCCGCCGAGCCGCAGCAGAGATGTCCTTCGGGCACGTCGCGCAGCTCGAAGCCGGCGGCGGCGAGAACCTCTTTCGGCTCGCTCGTGATGCCTTGGCCGTGCTGCAGCGAGCACGCCGAATGGTAGGCGACGAGCGGGCGCTCGACCCCGTCTACCGGCGTAATGTCGAGGCCGGCGAGCACCTCGCTCACGTCCTTGGCCAGCGCCGCGACGCGCGCCGCCTTGTCGGCCCACTCGGGCTCGTCGCGCAGCAGGAAGCCGTAGTCCTTGACCGTGGTGCCGCAGCCCGACGCGTTGATGACGATGGCGTCGAGGCCGCCGCTCTCGATCTCCCCGTTCCACGCGGCGACGTTGGCGATGGCGTCTTGCCGCGCGGCGGCGGCGCGCCCCAGGTGGTGAACCAGCGCGCCGCAGCAGCCGGCGCCTTCGGCCACCACCACCTCGCAGCCGTGGCGAGTGAGCACGCGCACGGTGGCCTCGTTGATCGCCGGGCTCAGCACCTGCTGGGCGCAACCCGAAAGCAGCGCGACGCGCAGCCGGTGCTTGCCTTGCGCCGGAAATACCTGCGGCGTGTCGACCGCCGATGCGCGCGGCACGGTCCGCGGCGCCATGGCGACGATCGCCCTGAGCCGCCCGGGCAGCAGCTTGGCCAGCGGGCGAGCCGGCAGCGCCGCCAGCAGTGCGAGGCGGAACAGCCGCGGCCGCGGCAGCACCCTGGCGAGCAGCGCGCGCAACGCCCGCTCGGGCCACGGCCGCGTGAACGTCTCCTCGATATACGCGCGGGCGTGGTCGACGAGATGCATGTAGTTGACGCCCGAGGGACACGTCGTCATGCACGACAGGCAGCTCAGGCAGCGGTCGATGTGCTTGACCACCTTGGCCGACGGCGTGCGCTCGTGCTCGAGCATGTCCTTGATCAGGTAGATGCGACCGCGCGGGCTGTCGAGCTCGTCGCCCAGGAGCACGTAGGTCGGACAGGTCGCGATGCAGAAGCCGCAGTGGACGCACTTGCGCAGGATGCCCTCGGTCTCCTGGACCTGCGCGTCGGCGAGCTGGGCGAGCGAGAAGTTCGTCTGCATGGCGAGCCTTGTCAGACGCCCGCGTACATGCGGCCGGGGTTGAGCACGCGGCGCGGGTCGAAGGCGTCCTTGACGCGTGCGGTGAGCGCGGCGAGCGGCGCGGCCTGCGGCTGAAACACCGCTGCGTTGGCGCGCAGGCCCGCGTCGGCGCGCAGCAGCGTGGCGTGGCCGCCGACCTTGGCGACCTCCCCGCGCACGCGCTCGGCGCCGCCGTCGCCGCCCGCGCCGAGGGTGAGCCACACGAGGCCGCCGCCCCAGTCGTAGTACGCCTCGGCCCCGGTCTCTGCGGCGACGCGCGCCACCACGCCGGCACCCGCGGTCGGTGGCACCGACAGGCGCCAGACCACGCGCCCGTCGTCGCGCGCGAACGGCGCCGCGTCGCGCAGCTCGCGCCACAGCGCGCCCGAATTGCGGCCGTGCAGCTCCTCGACCGCACCGAATCCACCGAGCAGCTCGCGCAGGGCGGCGCAGCGGTGCTCGACCGACGGCGCCGGGCCCTCGACGCGCAGCGCGGTCACCGCGGCGCCGGCGTCGGCGACATAGCCCACCGCCGAGCGCGCCGCGATCGCCGCCGGCAGATGCGCCGCGCCCGAGACCTCGTGCGGGCTGGTGAGCGCGGCGGTCATGGCGCGCGCCGCCGCCGCGTCGTCGAGCCCGAAGACGAGCACCGTGCGCGTCTTCGCCGGCGCCGGCAGCACCTTGAAGGTGAGCTCGCTCATCACCGCAAGCGTCCCGTAGGAACCGGCGAACAGCTTGCACAGGTCGTAGCCGGTGACGTTCTTGACCACCCGCCCCCCCGCCTTCATCGCCTCGCCGCGTCCGGTCACCGCGTGGACGCCGAGGAAGTGGTCGCGCGCGCCGCCCGCCTTGATGCGCCTGGAGCCGGCGAGGTTGCAGGCGAACACGCCGCCGATGCTGGCCGCGCCGGCGCGCGAGCCGAGCAGCGGGCCGAGGTCGGGCGGCTCGAAGGCGAGCTGCTGGTCGTTCTCGGCGAGCGCGGCCTCGATCTCGGCGAGCGGCGTGCCGGGCCCGGCGCTCATCACCAGCTCGGCCGGCTCGTACATGGTGATGCCCGATAGCGCGGAGACGTCGAGCAGCTGCGCCGCCTGCACCGGCCGCCCCAGCGTCCGCTTCGAGCCGCGGCCGACGACCTCGAGCGGCGCCTCCTCGGCCACAGCCCACGCCACCGCTTCCGCGAGCTGCGCGGCGTCGCCGGGCCTGAGCGCCTTCGCCACGCCGGTCACAGGGTCGTATGGGCGGGGTTCAAACCCGCCGCTACAGTGTCGCGCGCGTGGGGCGTCGACGGCGGCATCGCCTCAGAACCTTGGGATGTCTGGGAACTTGAGCTCGCCCCTGTGCACGTGCATGCGGCCGAGCTCGGCGCAGCGGTGCAGCGTCGGGAACACCTTGCCCGGATTGAGCAGGCCATCGGGGTCGAACGCGCATTTGAGGCGCTGCTGCTGGTCGAGGTCGACCTCGTTGAACATCACCCCCATCAGGTCGCGCTTCTCGACGCCGACGCCGTGCTCGCCGGTAAGCACCCCGCCGACCTCGACGCAGAGCTTGAGGATCTCGGCGCCGAACTCCTCGGTCTTCTCGAGCTCGCCGGGAACGTTGGCGTCGTAGAGGATGAGCGGGTGCAGGTTGCCGTCGCCGGCGTGGAAGACGTTGGCGACGCGGAGCCCGTATTTCTCCGAAAACTCGCCGATGCGCTTGAGCACTTCGGGCAGGCGGTGGCGCGGAATGGTGCCGTCCATGCAGTAGTAGTCGGGCGAGATACGCCCGATCGCCGGGAACGCCGCCTTGCGCCCGGCCCAGAACCGCTCACGCTCGGCCTCGCTCTCGCTGACCCGCAGCGTCGTCGCGCCGCAGGCCCCGGCAATTTCGCGCACCCGCTCGATGAGGTGGTCGACCTCGACCTCGGGCCCGTCGAGCTCGACGATCAGGAGCGTCTCGACGTCGAGCGGGTAGCCGGCGTGGCAGAACTCCTCGGCCGCCTGCACCGCGGCGCGGTCCATGATCTCCATGCCGCCGGGGATGATGCCGGCGGCGATGGTGCGCCCGACGCAGTCGCCCGCCGCCTCGTTGCTGGGGAAGCCGACGAGAAGCGCGCGCGCCGCCGCCGGCTTCTTGAGGATGCGCACGGTGACCTCGGTGATGACGCCCAAGAGCCCCTCCGAGCCGGCGAGCACGCCCATCAGGTCGTAGCCCTCGGCGTCGAGGTGCTTGCCGCCGAGGCGCACCACCTCGCCGTTCATCAACACGATCTCGAGACCGAGGATGTTGTTGGTGGTGACGCCGTATTTGAGGCAGTGCACACCGCCCGAGTTCTCGGCCACGTTGCCGCCGATCGAGCAGGCGATCTGGCTCGACGGGTCGGGGGCATAGTAGAAGCCATCGTATTCCACTGCCTGGGTGATGGCGAGGTTGGTGACCCCCGGCTGGACCACGGCGCAGCGGTTGTCGAGGTCGACGTCGAGGATGCGGTTGA
>JAZFVR010000289.1:0-3821 GCA_036447835.1 Alphaproteobacteria bacterium
CCGACGTCACGGCGTTGGGCTATTGCCAGTTGCTGGCGCTCTACGTGCGCGACTTCCGGCGCATGCTCGACGCCGACGCCGATCTGCGCGCGCGCATCACCCGCGTCGCCGAAGCCCGGCTCGCCAAGGATCGGCTCGAACCGACGCCCGGGCAGCAGGCGGATGACTGAACGCGCGGCGGCGGGCCGGCGCCTACTCGGGTTTCTCGAGGTCGGCGAGAGCGGCGGCGAGGAAGCGCGCGGCTTCGCCCCCGGTGACCGCGCGGTGGTCGAAGGTGAGCGAGAGCGGCACCGTTTTGCGCACCGCCGGTGCGCCGTCGACGGCGACGACGCGCGGTGCGATGCGCCCGGCGCTGAGGATCGCCACCTGGGGCGGCACGACGACCGGGACCGCATAGCGGCCGGCGATGGTACCGAAGTTCGACAGCGTGATGGTGGCGCCGCGCAGCTCCTGGGGCGGCACCGTGCGCGCCTCGACATCCGCTTTCATGGCGTCGAGGCCGCGGCGCAGGTCGGCGGCGTCGCGATTGCCCACGTCGCGCACGACGGGAACGAACAGCCCGTCCTCGGTGTCGACGGCGATGCCGAGGTCGATTTTTGCGTGCAGTCGGCGCCCCGATTCGCGGCCGTCGTACCAGGCGTTGAGCGCGGGCTCGGCCTTGCAGCCGGCGGCGATCGCGCGGATCAGCCGCATGGTGACGTCGGCGCCCTTGGTCCACGAGCCGATGTCGGCGTCGTCGACCACCGTCGCCGGCGCCACCTCGTCGCGCGACTGCACCATGCGCCGGGCCATCGCGCGGCGCACGCCGCGCAAGGGCTCGATCGGGCCCGCCTCGGCCAGCGTCGACGCCGCGCGCTCGATGTCGGCGGCGGTGATCATGCCGCCCTTGCCGCTCGGGCTGACAATCGCCAGATCGACACCGTGCCGGCGCGCCAGCGCACGCACCGCCGGCGTCGCCTTCACCCGCGCGGGCCCGGCACGCCCGGCGGCTTCTTGCGTCTCGTCGACCACCTCGGCGCGAGTGTCGATGGTGCCGACCACGGTGCCGCTGTCGGCCTCGGGCGCGTCGTCGTATTCGACGAGCACCGCACCGATCTCGACGATGTCGCCGGCTTCCGCGCACAGCTTGGTGATGCGGCCGGCATGAGGCGACGGCACCTCGACCACCGCCTTGTCGGTCTCGACCGAGAGCAGCGGCTGGTCGGCGACCACGTTGTCGCCGACATTGACGTGCCAGGTGACGATCTCGGCTTCCTGCAGGCCTTCGCCGAGGTCGGGCAGCTTGAACGTGGTCATGGCTCTCGCCCCTTCATGCGAACTCGAGCACGCGGCGTGCGGCCGCGGCGATGCGCGCCTCGCTCGGCATATAATGATCCTCGAGGCGGTAGAGCGGCATGACGGTGTCGTAGCCCGCCACCCGCTCGACCGGCGCCAGAAGCGTGAGCAACCCGCGCTCGGCGATTTGCGCGGCGATCTCGGCGCCCATGCCCGCAGTGACGGCGGCCTCGTGGACGATGACGCAGCGCCCGGTCTTCTCGACCGAGGCGAGGATGGTGTCGGCGTCGAGCGGCTTGATCGTGGCGACGTCGATGACCTCGGCCGACACGCCCCCTGCGGCGAGGGCGTCGGCGGCGGCGAGCGTCTCCTTGGTCATCGCGCCCCAGGTGACGAGCGTGATATCGCGCCCTTCGCGCAGCGTGAAGCAGACGTCGAGCGGCAGCGCCTCGCCGGCGTCGTCGACCTCCTCCTTGAACGCACGGTAGATGCGCTTGGGCTCGAGGAACACCACCGGATCGGGATCGCGCACGGCGGCCAGCAACAGGCCGTAGGCGCGCCCCGGGGAAGACGGAATGACGACGCGTAAGCCCGGAAAATGCGCGAACATCGCCTCGGTGCTTTCCGAGTGGTGCTCGGGTGCGTGGATGCCGCCGCCGTAGGGCATGCGCAGCACCATCGGGCAGGAAAGCCGCCCGCGCGTCCGGTTGCGCAGGCGCGAGGCGTGATTCACGATCTGGTCGATGGCCGGGTAGACGAAGCCCATGAACTGAAATTCGCAGACCGGCCTCAAGCCTTGCGCCGCCATGCCGACGGCGAGGCCGGCGATCATCGCTTCGGCGAGCGGCGTGTCGAGAACGCGCTCGGGCCCGAAGCGCTCGATCAGGCCCTCGGTGGCGCGGAACACGCCGCCATCGACGCCGACGTCCTCGCCGAGCGCGACGACATCCGCGTCCTCGTCCATGGCGCGGGCGAGCGCCATGGCGACGGCGCCGACCAGCGTCACCTCAGTCATGGTCCCCTCCCCGCCCGTGGGCCGCATCGGCGCGCATCGCCTCGCGCTGCCGGGCCAGCGGCGCCGGCAGTTCGGCGTACATGTAGTCGAACATCGCTTCCACCGGTTGCGGCGGCGTCGCCTCGTAGGTCTCGACCGCGGCGTCGATGCGCGCGTCGATCTCGGCGATCAGCGCTTCTTCGTGGCCTTTGCTCCAGGCGTCGTTGTCGACGAGGTAGCCGCGCAGGCGCGTGACCGGGTCGTTGGGCCACTGCGCGCTCACCTCCTCGGGCGGGCGGTAGCGGCTGGCGTCGTCGGCGGTGGTGTGGTCGGTCATGCGGTAGGTGATCGCCTCGATCAACGCCGGGCCGCCGCCCTCGCGTGCGGTCTCCAGCGCCTGATCGAGCGCGTGACGCACGGCGACGACGTCGTTGCCGTCGACCTGCTCGCCGGGAATGCCGGCGGCGATCGCTTTCTGGGCGAGGGTCTCGCTCGCGGTCTGCGCCTCGCGCCGCACCGAGATCGCCCACTGGTTGTTGATGGCGACGAACACCGCGGGCAAGCGCCATGCGCCGGCGACGTTGAGCGCCTCGTAGACGTCGCCCGTCGACGTCGCGCCGTCGCCGAACACCGCGACCGCGGCGCGCTTCTCTTTGCGGAACTTGAAAGCATAGGCGACGCCAGCTGCGTGCAGCGCGTGGCTTCCCACCGGCACCGAGATCGGGAAGTCCTCGCGCGGGCCGGCGTAGTCAGCGCCGCGTTCGTCGCCGCCCCAGTAGAGGAGGATCTCCTCGGGCGTGACGCCGCGCCACAGCATCGCCGCGGTCTCGCGGTACGACGGCACGAGCACGTCCTCGGGGCGCATCGCCGCGCCGATCCCGACGCCGACCGCCTCCTGGCCGAGCGACGACGGATAGGTGCCCATGCGCCCGGTGCGCTGCAGCGCGATCGCCTTGGCGTCGAAGCGGCGGGTGAAGACGATGCCGCGGTAGAGGGGAACGAGATCCTGGGGGTTGCGGGCGAACTCGGGCAGCGGCTGTACCGCCTTGCCGTCGGGGTCGAGGAACTGGTTGTAGCCGATTTCGAAGCTGGCGACGGTGGTCATGGTTGCCTTTCCGGTCGACTCCCGGTCACGCCGTATATGTGGCAAATATGGTTAACAAATGGTAGCGATGATTAACAATTTATGATCGCCGCCGGGTGAGCAGCAGGATGTCGAGATGGCGGTAGCCGAGCCCGCTCTTGGGCAGCTGCCGCTGGGTGCCCTCGCCGCAATCGACGAGGAAGCGGCGCGCGCCGTGCTGGACGACGAGCGCCGGCATGCCGCGCTCGGCGGTGGGCACGCTCGCCGCGGTGCCGAGAAAGACGACCTCGAACATCCGCCGCTACTCCTTCGCTCCACGCCCCTTCGCGAGTTCGGTGACGATGCCGTGCAGCGTCTGCACCTCCTGCTCGAAGAGGCCGGCACGCAGGAACAGGTTGCGGATGTTGCGCACCATGGTGGGCCGCTTTTGCTCGTTGCGCAGGAAGCCGCAGGCGTCGAGCTCGCGCT
>JAZFVR010000290.1:0-8044 GCA_036447835.1 Alphaproteobacteria bacterium
TCCTCGGCGGCCTGCGCCCCGTGGGTCATTTTCCCCCCGACGAGTGGGAGCGCGTGTTCGCCGTCAACGTCACCGCCAACTGGCGCCTGATCCGCAGCTTCGACGCGCTGTTGCGCGCCTCCGACGCGGGCCGCGCGATCTTCGTCACCTCGGGCGTGACGCGCGGCGTCTTTCCCTACTGGGGCGCCTACGCGGCGAGCAAGGCGGCGCTCGAAGCGATGGTGCGGACCTACGCCGGCGAGCTCGGCAAAACGAACGTGCGCGTCAACCTGCTCGACCCGGGCGTGGTGCGCACGCGCATGCGCGCCGAGGCCATGCCCGGCGAGGACCCGATGACGCTGCCGCACCCCGACGACATCGCGGGCGCCTTCGTCGACCTCGCCGAGCCCGAGTGCACGAAGAACGGCGAGGTGGTGCGGGCGTACCGAGACACCGTCACCTCAAGCGAGGAGCACGGGAGGCGCGCATGAAGCTCTACGACGTCGAGATATCGGGCAATTGCTACAAGGTGCGGCTACTGGTCTCGCTGCTCGGCATCGAATGCGAGAGGGTGTCTGTCGATCTGTACGAAAGCCGCGAGCACAAGGCACCTGCGTTCCTGCGCATGAACCCGCGCGGCCAGGTGCCGGTGCTCACCGACGACGACGAAACCGTGTGGGACTCGCAGGCGATCCTCGTCTACATCGCGCGCCGCTACGGCGGTGAGGACTGGCTGCCCGCCGATGCGGCCGGCATGGCCGAGGTCATGCAATGGCTCGCGGTCTCCGGGAACGAGGTGCTCTACGGGCTGGCGCGGGCGCGGGCGATCAAGGCCTTCGGCCGGCCGTGGAGCCTCGATGAAGCGCAGGCGCAGGCGCGCAACGGGCTCACCGTGCTCGAGGGCCGCCTGCGGGACCACGACTGGCTCGCGCTCGACCGGCCGACGATCGCCGATATCGCCTGCTACCCTTATGTCGCGCTGGCGCCTGAGGGCGGCGTGGGCCTCGACGACCGGCCGGCGATCGGTTCCTGGATGGGGCGCATCCAGGCGCTTCCCGGCTATGTCGGCATGCCGGGGATCGAGCCTCAGTCGGCCTTCGCGTAAGGGTTCTTGCCGCGACGCAGGCCCATGCGGACAGGCGTTCCCGGCAGCTCGAAGTCGTCGCGCAAGCCGTTGACGAGGTAGCGCCGGTAGGCTTCGGGCAGCTCCTCGGGCAGGTTGGCGAAGATGACGAAGGTCGGCGGGCGCGCCTTCACCTGGGTGATGTAGCGCAGCTTGATGCGCCGGCCGCGCGCCAGGGGCGGCGGGTGCCGCGCGATCATGGCTTCGAGCCAGCGGTTGAGGGCGCCGGTCGCGAGGCGCCGGTTCCACACCCCGTAGGCGTCGATCACCGCCGGCATCAGCCGCGCGAGCCCCTTGCCGGTGAGCGCCGAGAGGGTGACGAAGCAGGCGCCCTTGATCTGCGGCAGCGACGTCTCGAGCCGGTCGCGCAAGCGCCCGAGCGCCTGCTTCGGCTTGCTCACCAGGTCCCATTTGTTGACGGCGACGACGATGGCGCGGCCCTCGTCGGCGACCATGCGGGCGATGGTGAGGTCCTGCTTCTCGAGCATCGCCTCGGCGTCGAGGACGAGCACCACGACGTTGGCGAGGCAGATGGCGCGCAGCGTGTCGGCGGCCGAGAGCTTCTCGATCCGCTCCGCCACCCGGGCGCGGCGGCGCAGCCCCGCGGTGTCGACGAGGACGACCGGACGGCCCTCGTGCAACCACTCGACGGCGATCGCGTCGCGGGTGATGCCGGGCTCGGGCCCGGTGATCGTGCGCTCCTCGCCGACGAGCCGGTTGACCAGCGTCGACTTGCCGACGTTGGGGCGGCCGACGATGGCGAGCTGCAAGGGCCGCTCGGGCGCCGCCCCATCCGCCGCCTCGGCCGTCTCCGGCGGGCCGAAGGGCTGGAGCGCGTCGTAGAGGCTGTTCATTCCCTCGCCGTGCTCGGCCGAGATCGCCACCGGATCGCCGAGGCCGAGCGCGAACGCCTCGAAGAAGCCTTCGTCGCCGGCGCCGCCCTCGCACTTGTTGACGACGACGACCACCGGGAAGCCGGCGCGCCTGAGCGCGCGCGCGAAGTGCCGGTCGTCGGGGGTGACGCCGGCGCGCCCGTCGATCATCAGCAGCGTAACGGCGGCGGCGGCCGCGGCGCGCTCGGTCTGCGCCTGCATGCGGCCCTCGAGGCTGTCGGGCGGCGCCTCGGCGAGACCGGCGGTGTCGATCACGGTGAAGGCGAGCGGGCCGATACGGCCCTCGCCCTTGCGGCGGTCGCGGGTGACCCCGGGGGTGTCGGCGACCAGCGCCGCGCGACGGCCGACCAATCGATTGAACAGGGTCGACTTGCCCACGTTCGGCCGACCGACGATGGCCACGGTGAAGGTCATCAAATTAACGGAGCGCGACCAGATCGCCCCCGTCGGTGAGGATGTATACGGTGCCGCCGGCGATCACCGGCGCCAGCTCGACCCGGCCGGGCAGGTCCATGCTGCCGAGCACCTTGCCCGTATAGGGTGAGACCGACAGCGCCTTCTTGTGCGAGCCGACCACGATCAGGCGGTCGCTCGCCAGCACCGGGCCGCTCCAGAAGATCGGCCCGCTCCGGCCCTCCGGGTCCTTGTAGCGCGGCAGCGGCCGCACCCAGCGCACGCGCCCGTCGCGGCGCGACAGGCACAGAAGGTCGTTGTCGATGGTGAGCACGAAGAGGAATTCGCCGGCGATCCACGGCGTCTGGACGCCCGATATCTCCTGGTCCCAGAGGCGCTCGCCGGTGCGCAGGCTGATGGCGACGAGCCGGCCCGCGTGGCTGATCGCATAGACGCGGTCGCGGTCGATGACCGGGCTGCCGTTGATGTCGGCGAGCGACGCCAGCGCCCCCATGCGGGTGCGGAACGCCAGCGCGTCGCTCCACAGCACCCGACCGTTGTCGGCCCGGAGAGCGACCACCTCGCCCGATGAATAGGCGGCGACGACCAGGCCGCTCGACACCGCCGGCGTTGCCGTCCCCATGAGCTGAGCGGTCTCGGCGATGCCCCTGTGCGTCCACAGCTCGCGGCCGTCACCGGCATCGAGGGCAACCAGCTGGTTGTCGTAGGTGATGACGAATATCCTGCCGTCGCTCACGGCCGGCGCCGCGCGCGTGGGTCCCGCCACCCGCCGACGCCAGAGCTCGCCGCCCTCGGCGGCGTCGAGCGCGACCACTTCGCCCACCCCGGTGGCCACGTAGAGCCGCCCGCCGGCATAAGCCAGCCCGCCACCGAAAGCGTCCTTGGCGTCCGCCTTGGGCAAGGTGTCGACGCGCCAGATTTGCCGGCCCGAGGCGGCGTCGATGGCGCTGACCCTGCCGCGGGCGTCGATCGCGTAGACGCGCCCCCCGGCGACGACCGGCCCCGACAACAGCCGGCGGTCGTCGGAGCCGCCCGTGCCGATGTCGGCCTTCCACGCCCGCACCAAGGTCTCCGATACCGCGATGTGGTGCATGGCATGGTCGGCGTAGCCGCCGAATTGCGGCCAGTCGGGATTGGAGGTGGGGCGCGGCAGGCGCACCTGCAGGTCGGCGATGCGCGGGTCGGGCTCGGGCGTGCGCTCGAGCGCCAGCACCGAGATACGCTCGCCGGGAAGCGGCGGTGCCTCGGGCTCGCCGAGCCAGTCCGGCATCAGGTTGCAGGCGCCGAGGACGAGCGCCGGCGCGACGATGGCCAACCGGCGGAACATCAGCCGCCGCCGGTGCGGCCGCCGAGAGCGGCGAGAAGTTCGGCGGCGCGCCCGCGCAGCGCCGGCGGCGCCGACGCGTCCTCGCTGAGGTCGGTGAAGATTTCCCTCGCGCGAGCGGTCTCGCCGTTGCGCATGGCGACCAGGCCGTCGAGCTCGCGCGCGCTGGCGCGCCACGGCGAATCGTCGCCCATCAGGGGAGCGAGGCGGCGGTCGAGCTCGTCCGCGGGGGCGCTGTCGATGAGGTAGAGCGCGGCGCGCAGGCGCGCGAGGTCGCGGAAGACGCTGTCGATCCCGTCGTCGGCGGCGAGCCGGTCGAGGACGGCGACCGCGCCGTCGGTATCGCCGGCCGCGGTCAGCGCCTCGACCTCGCGCAGCCGGGCGAGCACGGCGTAGCCGTCGCCGGCGTCCTCGGCGAGCTCGGCGAAGCGCTGCGCGGCGAGCGCCGAGTGTCCACCGTCGAGAAGGTCGAGTGCGGCCGCGAAGCGCTCGCCGTCGGCGAGGCGCTGGCTCAGCCGATACTCCTTCCAGCCGACGTTGGCCGCCACGCCGAGAACCACGGCCAGGGCGACGGCGATGACATAGGGGCCGTAGGTGCGCCACAGCCTGGTCAGCTGGTCGCGGCGGACCTCCTCGTCGACTTCGCGAAATACGTCGGACACCAGTCCCTCCACGGAGCCCGAAAAAGGCCGGCTAAGATAGCCCGCGGCAATGGCGATGGCAAACCCCGGCGCGGCCCGCAGGCCGGCGCATCGCCCGGCGGCGGGGCGCTAAGCCCCGTCCTTCCACTTGATCGAGCAACCGATGCTCGCGACCTGCTCCTCAGGCCCGGCGCCGGTATCGGCGATCCGGACCATCGCCTCGTAAAGCTCGCGCCGCGCCCCGGGCACGGCCTCCATGCGCGATTCGTCGAGGCGGCCGCGGTACTGCAGCTCCAGATCGGCGTTGAAGCCGAAGAAATCAGGGGTGCACGCGGCGCTGTACGCCTTCGCCACGGCTTGCGTCTCGTCGAAGAGATAGGGGAAGAGAAAGCCCTTCTCGCGCGCGACGCGGCCCATGTTGTCGAACGAATCCTCGGCATAGGCGCGGGGGTCGTTCGACATGATGGCGATGCTCGCGACCCCGTGTCCGGCGAGCTCGCGCGTATCGCGCACGATACGCTCCAGCACCGCCTTGACGTAAGGGCAGTGGTTGCAGATGAACATCACCAGCGTGCCATTGGCGCCACGCTCGTCGGCAAGCCGGTGACGCCTGCCGTCGACGCCGGGGAGATCGAAGTCCGGCGCCTTCCATCCGAACTCGCAGACCGGGGTGTCCTTGGCGACCATGCGCTCGACCCTCCTTGCTTGCCATGGCGTGAGGCGGTGATCGCGTCCGATTGTGGCGGCGAGCGCGCCCGCGCGCAAGCCCGTCGCCGCGCCGATCGCCGCTGGCGGTCCGGCGCCCGCCCTGCTAAACAGGCAATGCCATGAGCGGAGAGCGCATCGGCAGCTATCGCGCCTTCTGGCCCCATTACGTGCGCCAGCACCGAAGGCCGCTCACGCGCCGGCTCCACTTCGCCGGCACTACCACCGCGCTCGGCTTGGTGCTCGCCGCAGCCGTGGTCGGCGAGCCGTGGCTGCTGCTCGCGGCGCCGGCCTCGGGCTACGGCCTCGCGTGGATCGGCCACGCGTTCGTCGAGCGCAATCGCCCCGCGACCTTCGAGCGTCCGCTGTGGAGCCTGATCGGCGACTTCCACATGTACGGGCTGATGTGGGCCGGGCGCATGGACGCCGAGGTCGCGCGACTGGCGGGCGACGGCAGGTGATGCGCTGGCAGCCGGGAGCCGGGCACGGGCAGGCCGTGACCACCCGGCGTCGCCGCGCCCATCGTCCCGGGTCGCGGTGCCGGATCACGGCCCTTGTTCGCCATGCACACTTCCCAGCCGCTGAACCAGGGTCTGACCCAGATCGGCGATCCCCTGCATATTTTCCTCGAGGGCCGCGATTTCCTCCTTGCAATGCGACAGATCGCGCAAGTCGCCGGACACACCGATGAGCAGCTGTCCCAGCCGGTCGTATTGGTGAAACACCTCCCTGGCGCGACCGCTTGACTCCTTGAGCCGGTCCCACGTGCGCTCGAGTGTGGCGCTTTGTTCGGGGTCGAGTGCACGCCCTCTCGATAATGCCTGCAGTAACGAGAGGACCGTTTCGCCCGCTTGCAGCCACTCTTCCGACAGCAGAGGGTGGCTCTTCCGGGCCTCGAGCGCTTCCCGCGTTACCTGTGCCACGCGGGCCTCGATGTTCGCTACCCCCTCGCCCATCTGCCGGCGCACCCGATTGAGGTCGTCATGCGCCTTGCCGACCTTGGCCAGCACCGCGCTCAACTCATCGACGATGCGACTAACCCGGTCGAGGAACAGGTTGAGATCGTGCGCCAACTCGCCAAACTCGTCGTGCGATTCAATTCTCGCGCGGGACGAAAGGTCCGAACCGGCCTTGCCGAGCGCCGCGATAGTCGAACGCAGGGACAGGAGGGGCGCCATACGCATCTTCAGCATCAAAAAGAGGATCGTCGTGTGAAGGAGGATCTTGCCCATCGCCAGCACGCCGGTCAGCTGCACCTCCTCCCACCACCGTGAGAGATGAGTAGCGAAATAGTTTCTTACGGTAATCCGCCCCAGCACTCCGCCGACCTTCACGTCGACGTGACAGTTGGTGCAGAATTTGTCGGCGGTCAGCTCCACGGTGAATTCATGATGATCGCCGTCCGGCCATTCCGCGGGTCGCGGAATGCCCTTGGGGGTGAAATTGAACACCGATTCTCTGGATGAGACCGTCGCCTCGGAGGGCTCCACCGCGATGATCAGGCCCAACTCCCCGTAGTTCTTTCTCAAGATCGGGTACACCGTGCGGGCGGCGACCGGACCGGCCGAATTCAACATGATGGACTTGATATCCGATGCGAGGCGATCCGCCGCGATTTCGGTCTCTTCCCTCACGTGATCGCCGAACTCGTAAACCACGAGGGCGAAACGAAGGCCCAGCTCGACGACGATCACGCCGAGGAGAACGAAGAAGAAATCCCGGATCAGATGGATCAGGAAGGGGCGATCGAAGCGAACGGCGTCAGACGAAATCGCGGCCAAATCTTGCGTCATCATTCATCACCATTCTGGAGGGGGGGCGGAACGTGGCTAGCGAAGGGGCGGGCCACCGAAGGACACGGCTGCCGCAATCCTTACGACGGGATATGGACAAGGTTGCACGCAGTTTCGAGGCTATTTATTCTGATCGCGACGTATAGTAGCGTGTTTCCACCGCAGCCGCCCGCGCGACGGTACCGGAGCACCAGGCGATGACACGCGACGCCCAGGCCGGCCAGCCCGAACCCATCGGCATCCTGCTGGTGCCGAATTTCTCGATGATCGCGTTCACCTCGGCCATCGAGCCGCTGCGCTCGGCGAACCGCATGAGCGGGCGCCAGCTCTACAGCTGGCATCTGCTGTCGAAGGACGGCGGCCCGGTCACCTCGAGCAGCGGCATCGCGATCATGCCCGACGCCGCCATTTCAGAGGTCGAGCACCTCCCCACCATGATCGTGTGCGCGGGCATCGACGTGCACCTTTACCGCGACAAGGAGGTGTTCTCGTGGCTCCGGCGCCTGGCGCGCCAGGGTGCGCGTATCGGCTCGCTGTGCACGGGAAGCCACGTGCTGGCGCGCGCCGGGCTCCTGGACGACTACCGCTGCACCTTGCACTGGGAGAACATCCCCGGGTTCGCCGAGGAGTTCCCCGACATCGAGGTGACCACCGAGCTCTACGAGATCGACCGCAACCGGCTGACCTGCTCGGGAGGCACCGCGCCGCTCGACATGATGCTGCACCTGATCGCCATGCAGCACGGCTACGAGCTCGCCGCCAACGTCTCCGACCAGTTCATCCACGACCGCATCCGCGGCCCCAACGACCACCAGCGCATGACGCTGCAGTCGCGCCTCGGCGTGCGCGACGCCAAGCTGATCTCGGTGATCTCGCAGATGGAGGCCAACCTCGAGGAGCCGCTGGCGCGCGCCGATCTGGCCGCCAGTGTCGCCCTGTCGACGCGCCAGCTCGAGCGCCTGTTCCGCAAGCACCTCGACTCGACGCCCAAGCACTACTATCTCGAGCTCAGGCTGCGGCGCGCGCGCCAGCTCCTGTTGCAGACGAGCATGTCGGTGCTCGGCGTGGCGCTCGCCTGCGGCTTCGTCTCGGCCTCGCACTTCTCCAAGTGCTACCGCGAGCACTTCGGCCGCACCCCGCGCGACGAACGCCGCGAGGCGGCGTGAGCGTGG
>JAZFVR010000291.1:0-11370 GCA_036447835.1 Alphaproteobacteria bacterium
ATCATCGGGTAGTTCGATACCACCGGCCTTAAGTGGCGAATACGCTGTAGAACGAATTGGGCCGACATTCTCCTCTTGGTGAACAGGCGAATGACCGCTTATGGCCAATTTGCGACCTCGATGATGGTCCGCCAGACCGTCCGATCTCGGACGGATGCCAGACGTTCGCATACCGATACCGCCCCGCTGCCCCTTTACGAGTACATGACCTGACCCTATGCGCCGGTGGTCACGCCGGCGGCTCGGAGAATCGGCAGGGGCAGGGCCTGCCCTCGATGTAGAGGCGCTTTCTTTCGGCCGGCGAGAGCCGACAGCGGGCGGGGCGGTTCCCCGAGCGCGTGTCGCGCCCCCCGCAATGGGGGGCGCCGAACAGCCCTACGAGTGCGATGCGCAAGCATTTACCGACCATGTCATGTTTCTCCCGTTGGCCGGTGGCTGCCTGCCGGTCGGAACCGGGCCGGGCATCGCGCGGAGTGGACGATTTTTCCGGTTGCGAAAGCGTTAACGACCGCGGCCGCAGTACAAATATTTCGCGTCGCCCTCACCGGCGCCATCGCGATGCGGCTCAGCGCATCCTCCGGCGTTGCTCGACGAGGACGCCGGCGGCGGCGAGGGCTTCGATCTCGTCGGCCGTGTAGCCGGCCTCGGCGAGTACCGCGCGCCCGTGCTCGCCGAAGGCGGGTGGCGCGCTGCGCGCCGCGCCGGGGGTGCGGGCGAATTTCGCCGGAACGCCGGTGCCGCGGTATTCGCCGATCTCGACGACCATGTCACGGTGTCGGGTATGCGGGTGGTTCATCACCGATGGCACGTCGAGCACCGGCCCGCACGGCACCCCGATCCGGAGCAGCCGGTCGCACAGCGCCTCGCCGTCGTGGTCGGCGAGCAGGCGCTCGATCTCCGCCGTAAGCGGAGCGCGGTTGACGATACGGTCGGCGTTGCTGGCGAAGCGCGCGTCCTCGGCGAGCGCAGGCGCGCCGAGCTCCTCGCAGAAGCGGCGGAACTGGCGGTCATTGCCGATGGCGAGGAAGACGCGGCAGGTGGCGGTCCGAAACTGGTCGTAAGGCGAGACGTTGGGGTGCGAGTTGCCGATGAGCTCGGGCGTCTTGCCCGACATGAACCAGTTGGCCGCCTGGGGGTGCAGGAGGCTGATGGCGGTGTCGTAGAGCGTCGCCTCGACGAACTGCCCGAGCCCCGAGCGCTCGCGTTCGAGAAGCGCCATGAGGATGGCGTTGGCGGCGACCAGCCCGGTGCCGAGGTCGACGATCGGCGTGCCGACGCGCACCGGCCCCGATTGGGGCGTGCCGTTGACGCTCATGATGCCCGCACTGGCCTGGATCGCGGCGTCGTAGCCGGGCAGGCCGCCGAGCGGTCCGTCGGCGCCGAAGCCGGTGATGCGGCAGTGCACGAGCCGCGGGAAGCGCTCCTTCAGCGTCTGCTCGTAACCGATGCCCCATTTCTCGAGCGTCCCGGTCTTGAAGTTCTCGACCAGCACGTCGGCGCCGTCGAGCAGGCGCAGCAGCACCTCGCGCCCTTCGGCGCGCGAGAGATCGAGGGCGATGCTGCGCTTGTTGCGGTTGACGCCGGTGAAGTACGAGCTGGCGTCGCCGCGGAACGGCGGCCCCCAGTCGCGCGTCTCGTCGCCCTGCGGCGGCTCGACCTTGACGATCTCGGCGCCGTGATCGCCGAGGAACTGGGTACAGTAGGGCCCGCCGAGCACCCGCGTCAGGTCGACGACGCGCACGCCCGCGAGCGCGCCTTGCGGGCCCTCGCTCATGCGCACGCCGGCGCGGCCGGTGCCGCGGCCGTGGAGAACAGGGTGGCGGCGAACTCGGGGTAGGTCTCGGCGATCTGCTCGCCGACCGGGCCGCGGATGAGGTCGATCATCTCGGGCGTCGGCCCCGGCGTCGTCGGCACCGCCTCGGGCCGCTCGAAGCCGAAGCCGGTGGCGGCGACGATGTCGTCGACGGCGTTGCCGGGATGGACGCTTTCGAGGCGGAAGCGCCGGGGCTCGCGCTCGAACGCGAACAGCGCCCGGCCGGTGAGCAGCGCGACGGGGCCGCCGCGGCGATACACGCCCTTGGCGCTCGCGCCGGGGGCGCTGACGAACGCGACCTTCGGCACCAGCACGCGCGGGCTGTGCTCCTCGCGGAACAGGATCACGCGCGCAACCATGAAGTACATGTACGGCGAGCCGAACGAGCCCGGGAAGCGGACCTTCGGGTTCGGGTAGCCGCCGGTGCCGACGAGGTTGACGTTGGCCTCGCCGTCGATCTCGCCGCCGCTCAGGAAGAAGGCGTCGATGCGCCCCTGGGCGGCGCAGTCGAACAGCTCGCGCGCGCCGTCGGTGAAGTCGTTGTAGCGCTGGCTGCCGAGCACGGTGACCCGCATGGTTCCGCCGGAGAGCGCCCGCGCGAGCAGTGCGCCGGCCCCGGGGATCGGCGACAACGCCCCAACGGCGACGTGGCGCGCGCCCGCGAGCAGGCGTGCGACGGCGGCGATGAGGAGCTCTGTGGGGGCTTGCGCCACGGGTTCAGGCCGCGACGCGCGGCAGCACGTGCCGCTCGAGGTAGCCGGCGAAGCCTTCGGCGCTCGCCGCGAGCCGCGCATACTCCCTCATGTGATCGGCGTCGACGGCGTAATGGTCGGTGAGCGCGAGCGGCCAGGCGCCCTTGGGCCGGTGCGTGAGTGCGGTGACGTAAAGCGACGGCAACGTGCCGGCGGCGGTGCGCTCGTCGGCGAGCAGGTCACCGTCGAATATCGTCTCGACCGTGACCAGGGTCGTCTTCGCCGCATGCGCCATGGTCACGAGCTCGCGCCGGCGGCCGATCCACACGTTGCCGCGGCGGTCGCCGACGGGAGCGTGGAAAAGCGCGATATCGGGTCGGATCGCCGGAAGCACCACGATCGGATCGTCGGCGGCGAACGGGCTGTTGATGACCCGCCAATCGGGCCGGTGGGCGAGGATGTCGGAGCCGAGGATGCCGCGCAAGGGCATGAACGGTACGCCCTTTTCCGCCGCCTGCAGGCCGGCGTGGATCGCGGGGCAGGTCGAATCCTTCAGATCGATCGAGCCCTCGCGCACGGCCTCCGTGAAGCGTGGCGCCGGGCCGAACTCGCCGAGGCTCACCGCGGCCGCCTCGAGCGTCGCGACGCAGCCGGCGCCGATCAGCAAATCGGTCTGCAATCCGCTCGACGGACAGACGACGAGGTCGAGGCGCTCGACGCCGCCGCGCACCAGCGCCCGCGTCGCCGCCATCGCAACGCCGCTGTAGTCGGGCGGCACGGCGAGATTAGTGCCCGCTTCGATGCGGGCGACGAGGTCTTCGAGGTTGACGAAAGGTCTGCTGCCGCTCATGTCCCGGTCCCGCGGTCCGGCCCGCCGCCCGCTGCGGCCGGCCGCTCCGGCGCTCGATCACCGCCGCTCAGAATACGGAGTTTTCGCGGATTTTAAAGGGGCTTAGCCGGCCGGCGACGGGGAGACAGCGGGCGCGGGCAACCGGCCGCGCAAGGCTCAGCAGCGCGACCGGCGACCGGGGGACGTCCGTTGGAGGGGCGCTCAGCGGTGAGCGATGACGTAGTCGCGCAGCACCCGGGTCTCCATTTCGCTTTCCTCGAGACGGTGCTTGACCACGTCGCCGATGCTGATGATCCCTTTCAGCTCGCCGCCTTCGACCACCGGCAGGTGGCGGAAGCGGCGCACCGTCATCACCTTCATGACCTCGGAGATGGTGTCGGTTGGCCTGCACGTGACCACTTCGCTGGTCATCACGTCGCGCACCAGCATTTCGAGCGCGCGCTCGCCGTTGACCGCGATGGCGCGGATGATGTCGCGCTCCGAGACCAGGCCGGCGAGGTTGCCGGCGCCGTCGCGCACCAGGACCGCGCCGATGCGCCTGACGTTCAACAGTCGCACCGTCGCTCCCACGGTCTCGCCGGGCGCGGTGGTGATCACGTCGGCGCCCTTCACCTTGAGTATGTCTTCGACGTACATGGTGGCTCCCTCCCGCAAACCGCCGGGTCCGTCCTCGACGCCGTGCGCTGCCGGCAGGGGCAGTTCGCGGTGCGCAGCAGACCGGCCGTCGACCCGCGGCCCAAGTGTACTCCCCCGAGGCCGACGAGGCCCCTAAATTGTGACATGGTGGCCGCGCCGACGTCGATCAACACTGTCGACCGCTCACAATCTCTCGTTCTGGTCTCGCGGTGCCGTCGTGGCGCCTGCCGCCGGGGTCGGCCACCTGGGCGCAGAAGTCGGCGGCGCTCGGCCGCCCGCCCGCGACGCAGGCATCAGCGGGCGCCGCGTCGGCCTCTTACCACCTGAAGAGCTTGCGCTGTCCCGGCCGCTCCCTGCGCAGGATTTCTGCCGCCTCGGCACGCTCTTCGTGGGACAGTCGCCGCGACGCTTTGCGGAAGTTTCCTCTGGCGTCGGGAAACTGCTGATCGGCGGCGCGGGCGAACAGGAGATAGGCGCACATGGGATCCTGTTCGACGCCGAGCCTCTTCAAATAGAGAACGCCGAGATTGTTCGGCGCCGGCGCGTGCCCCCGTGTGGCGGCCTGCTCGTGCCACTCGGCCGCCTCGGCGTAATCCTTCTCGACGCCTTCTCCCATCTCGTAAAGCAGGCCGAGATGGTATTGCGCCATCACGAGGCCATGGTCCGCGGCCCCGACGTACCAGCGCATGGCTTCGGCAAAGTCCTGGTCGGTTCGCAGGCCGCTTTCGTACATGGCGCCGACGTAGTACTGGGCCTCGGCGTCGTCCGCTTCGGCGAGAGGGGCGAGTTCCTCGGTGGCGGTTGCGTAGTCGCCCGACCTGAAGGCGGTGACTCCCGATTCGAGGTTTGCGGACGCTGGCGCAGCGGACGCAAGCCACAGAATCGCGCCGAGCAGGCCGAGCGCGCGCGCTCGGGCCGCCCGGACGGTCGCCGGTTGACGGTGGGATGCCAAGGCGGGCAGATTATGAGTGACCGGGCCGCCGCCCGCAGTGATCGCCGTTACACCTCCTTCGGGAGGGCGAATCGGCCGAAATCCGCGGAAAACGGCAATTCCGGCTTTTGCAGCCTGTCCGCGACCTGCCCGTGGCGGGCCAGGGGAGCGTGAAGGGAGGAGGGCATGGCCAGGGAATTCCCGACCGAGGCGCGCGTGGTCGTCATCGGCGGCGGCATCGTCGGCTGCAGCGTCGCCTATCACCTCGCCAAGCTGGGCTGGACCGACGTAGTGCTGCTCGAGCGCAAGCAGCTTACCTGCGGCACCACTTGGCACGCCGCGGGCCTGATGCGCGAGGTATTGGGCGCCTACACGCTGACCCGCCTCGCCAGGCAATCGATGGCGCTGTTCCAGACGCTCGAGGAGGAGACCGGGCAGGCGATCGGCCTCAAGCGCAACGGCAGCATCGGCATCGCCGCCAACGAGGCGCGGTGGGAGGAACACCGGCGCGCCGCCGACCTCGCGAAGACCTGCGGGGTCGAGGTCGAGCTGATCACGCCGGAGCGGGCGCGGGAGCTCTACCCGATCCTCAACGTCGATGACGTTCTCGGCGCCATTTATTTTCCCAACGACGGCCAGATCAACCCGGCCGACACGGCGATGGCGCTCGCCAAGGGTGCCCGCATGCACGGCGCCGCGATCTTCGAGAACACCAAGGTCACCGGCATCCACACGCGCGGTGGCCGCGTCGCCGGCGTTGCCACGGACAAGGGCGATATCACCGCGGAATACGTCGTCAACTGCGCCGGCATGTGGGCGCGCGAGGTCGGCTTGATGGCCGGCGTCAACGTGCCGTTGCACGCCTGCGAGCACTTCTACGTCGTTACCGAGCCGATGGACGAGGTGCCGGCCAACCTCCCGGTGTTGCGCGACATGGACGGCTGCGCCTACTACAAGGAGGACGCCGGCAAGCTCCTCATCGGCGCCTTCGAGCACAAGGCCAAGCCGTGGGGCATGGATGGCATCCCCGAGGACTTCTGCTTCGACGAGCTGCCCGAGGACTTCGACCACTTCGCGCCCATACTCGAAGGCGCCATGCACCGCATCCCGGCGCTCGAGCGCGTCGGCATCCGCACCTTCTTCAACGGCCCCGAGAGCTTCACGCCAGACAACCGCTACCACCTCGGCGAGGCGCCGGAGCTGCGCAGCTTCTTCGTCGCCGCCGGCTTCAACTCGATCGGCATACAGTCGGCGGGAGGCGCCGGCAAGGCGATCGCCGAATGGATCATCGGCGGCGAGGCGCCGTTCGATCTCTGCGAGCTCGACGTCCGGCGCATGCAGCCCTTCCAGAACAACAAGGCGTATCTCTACCAGCGCGCCTCGGAGGCGCTCGGCGTGCTCTACGACATGCACTGGCCATACCGCCAGTTCGAGACCGCGCGCGGGGTGCGCACATCGCCGCTCTACGAGGCGCTCGCCGCGCGCGGCGCGTGCTTCGGCGAGGTGGCCGGGTGGGAGCGCCCCAACTGGTACGCGCCCGAGGGCGTCGAGCCGAAGTACGAATACAGCTACAAGCGCCAGAACTGGTTCGAATACTCGGCCGCCGAGCACATGGCGGCGCGCGAGGCGGTGGCGCTGTTCGACCAGACCTCGTTCGCCAAGTTCCTCGTCCAGGGCGCGGACGCCGAGGCCGTGCTGCAGCGCATCTGTGCCAACGACGTGGCGGTGCCGCCGGGCCGCCTCGTCTACACCCAGTGGCTCAACGACCACGGCGGCATCGAGGCCGACCTCACGGTGACGCGCCTCGCCGAGGACGCCTACATGGCGGTGACCGGCGCCGCCGTCGCGGTCCACGACTGGGACTGGCTCAGGCGCAACATCGCGGACGACGCCCGGGTGAGCGTCGCCGACGTGACCTCGGGCTATGCGGTGATCGGCGTGATGGGGCCGAACAGCCGGGCGTTGCTTGAACGGCTTACCGGCGAAGACCTGTCGAACGAGAGCTTCCCCTTCGGCACTTCGCGCGAGATCGAGCTCGGCTACGCGCGCCTGCGCGCGAGCCGCATCTCCTACGTCGGCGAGCTCGGCTGGGAGCTCTACGTGCCCACCGAATACGCGCGCGGCGTGCTCGAGGCGATCGTCGCCGAGGGAGACGACTTCGGGCTCAGGCTCGCCGGCATGCACGCCATGGATTCGTTGCGCATCGAGAAGGCGTACCGCCACTGGGGCCACGACATCACCGGCGAGGACACGGCGATCGAGGCCGGGCTCGGCTTCGCCTGCCGCTTCGACAAGAACGTGCCCTTCATCGGCCGCGACGCGCTCTTGCGGCAGAAGGAGAACGGCGTGACCAAGCGGCTGGCGCAGTTCGCCCTCGACGACCCCGAGCCGCTGCTCTACCACAACGAGCCGATCTGGCGCGACGGTGAGCTGGTCGGCTACCTGACCTCGGGCAACTACGGCCACGCGCTGGGGCGCGCCATCGGCCTTGGCTACGTCAACCACGAGGACGGCGTCGACGCCGCGTTCGTCGACGCAGGCAGCTATGAGATCGGGGTGGCGGGCGAGCGCTTCTCCGCCAAGGCGAGCCTCAGGCCGATGTACGACCCCAAGAGCGAGCGCATGAAGCTGTGACGAGAAGAGCCGATACGTTCGGCGCGCACCCGGGTTCAATTATATATTGATACGCGACTCGAAGTCGCGTAAACAAGCTGCTCGGATTCTTCATAGAATCGACTTCACTATCCCGGGCAAGCCCGCCGATGACCACCTCACCGCGTTGCGCGCACTACAACGTCGTCTACGCCGATCCGCCGTGGACCTTCGCCACTTACAGCGACAAGGGCAAGGGGCGCAGCGCCGAGGCCCACTATTCGTGCATGGGCTTCGCCGACATCTGCAAGCTACCGGTCGCCGAGTGGGCGGCGCGCGACTCGATCCTTTTGTTGTGGGTCACCGATCCGCTGATGCCCAGGGGGCTCGAGCTCATGGAGGCGTGGGGCTTTACATACAAGACCGTGGGCTTCTACTGGGCGAAGCTCAACAAGAGCGCGACACGCGAGGCGTTCGACGAGCGCAGCTTCTTCACCGGGCTCGGCTACTGGACGCGGGCGAACCCGGAGATGTGCCTCCTCGGCACGCGCGGCAGCCCCAAACGGCTCGCCAAAGACGTGCGCCGGCTCGTCGTCACGCCGAGGCGTGAGCACAGCCGCAAGCCCGACGAGGTCTACGAGCGCATCGAGCGGCTCGCGGCCGGGCCCTATCTCGAGGTGTTCGCGCGCGAGGGTCGGCCGGGCTGGGACGCCTGGGGAAACCAAGCGGGGCTGTTCGACGGCGGCGCGGTGGCGACGCGCAAGTGGCCGTCCGACCTCAGCAAGACCGCGGCCTGAGCGCGCGTCGTCGCTGAACGAAAGCGCCGGCGCATCCCGTGGGGGTGCCCGCGTACTAATCTCTCGAATGTTCCGGGGTCGCCCGGTTCCGGCCCGGCGCCTCGTTCACACAGCGAAGCCTGGCCGCTGCAGCCGCCCTCGTCGACGGCTCCCGCTTACGGCGACGCGGCCGAGTCCGCTCCGCCGCCGTCCGTTTGACCGCCGCCTCGGCCGGTCGAATCGCCACCCGACTGACCGCCTGATTGACCGCCTGATTGACCGCCGGACTCGCCGCCCGACCCGCCGGAACCGCCCGACCCGCCGGGGCCCCCGGACGGCCCCGAGCCGGGACCTTCGCCGGAGCTGCCGCCCCTCGACCCGCCGCCTTTTACGCCGTTGCCGCCGCTACCGCCGCCGCCACCGCCCGAGCCCGCCGCCGCCCGCTTGAGCGCGACGAGGGTCGGCGCCGCGTAGGCGACCGAAACGGCGAGTCCCAACCGCGCCAGCGCCTGGCGGCGACTCTTCTCGGCCGCGCCGGGGGCGCGATTGTCTGTCGTTGCGTCGTTCTGCATCTGTGCCGGCCGACCTTGGCGCGCCGAGCAGCCTGCGCGCAATTCCGGACCAGTTATTGTACAAACCGGTAAGGATTCTGTTATCGATCGGGCGCCGATCGCCGGCGCGCCGGGAGAACAGGGGAGGGCGAAGAAGGCATGACCTCGTCGATCAACGTCACGGCCGAAAGGCCGACCTTCGTCACCCACCTCGAATGCGGCCTCAGCGGCGAGGCGCACGAGGCGGATACGCTGCAGGGTCTGTCGCGGGCGGGCAAGCCGCTCCTGGTGCGCTACGACCTCGCCGCGCTCGCCGCAGCGCTCGACAAGGAGGAACTGTCGCGACGCCCGGCCGACCTGTGGCGCTACCGGGAGTTCCTGCCCGTGCGCTCGGCCGGCAACATCGTCTCGCTCGGCGAGACCATGACGCCGATCCTCGCCGCGCCGCGGCTTGCAGCGAAACTCGGCGGCGGCCGGCTAATGATCAAGGACGAGGGCCGCCTGCCCACCGGCTCGTTCAAGGCGCGCGGGCTCGGCATGGCGGTCTCGATGGCCAAGGAACTGGGGGTCACGCGCATGGCGATGCCGACGGCGGGCAACGCCGGCGCCGCGCTCGCCGCCTACGCCGGCCGTGCCGGGATCGAGTCTTACGTCTTTTGCCCCGACGACGCGCCCGAGACGACGATCAGCGAGATCGCCATCCAGGGCGCGCAGGTCTGGCGCGTCAACGGCCTCATCAACGACTGCGGGCGGATCGTCGCGGACGGCAAGGAGGCAATGGGCTGGTTCGACGCCTCGACGCTCAAGGAGCCCTACCGCATCGAGGGCAAGAAGACCATGGGCCTCGAGCTCGCCGAGCAGTTCGGCTGGGACGTCCCCGACGTTATCTTCTATCCCACCGGCGGCGGCACCGGCCTCATCGGCATGTGGAAAGCGTTCGCCGAACTGGGCGAGATCGGATGGATCGGGAGCAAGCGCCCGCGAATGGTCGCGGTGCAGGCGACGGGCTGCGCGCCCATCGTGCGTGCCTTCGACGAGGGCGCCGAGTTCGCCGAGCCGTGGCCGGACGCACAGACCATCGCCCACGGCGTGCGCGTGCCGGTGGCGATCGGCGACTTCCTCATCCTGCGCGCGATCCGCGAGAGCGGCGGCTTCGCCGTTGCCGTCTCCGACGCGGCGATCCTCGAAGCCCAGGACGAAGCGGCGAAGCTAGAGGGAATACTGTTGTGCCCCGAAGGCGCTGCGACGCTCGCCGCGTACAGCGAGGCGCGCGCCGACGGCCGCGTCGCCGCGGGCGAGACCGCGTTGCTGTTCAACTGCGGCAACGGCCTCAAATCCCCGCTGCCGCCGGTCACCCGTCGCCTCGACTGCACCCGGCCGATCGACTACGCGGCGCTCTGAGACGCCATTTTCTGTGACTCGATTGCCGCCGGTCGTCCGGAGGAATGAGCGCACGCACGCCTCCGTACGGTCGCGATATTGACCCGCTGCCGGTCGAGCTCGAGCACGTGCGGCTGGACAACGCAACCGGGAAAGGCAAGGATTTCGCCTTCCGCCACACCGCGTACTATCCGCGCAGCATCAAGGGGAAGCCATCGAGATGACCGTTCGAAACGGCCGTGAATTCCTGAGCATCCCGGGCCCCACCACGGTGCCCGACGAAGTCCTCGCCGCCATGCACCGCCCGGCGATCGAGATATATTCGGGCCCGCTCGTCGATATCACGACGAGCTGCCTCGACGACCTGCGCCGGGTGTTCGGCACACGAGGCCGCACCTACATCTACGCCGCCAACGGCCATGGCGCCTGGGAGGCGGCGTTGGCAAACGTGCTGTCGCGGGGCCAAAGGATCCTGGCGCTGGAAAGCGGAACCTTCGCCGTCAGCTGGGGGGAGACGGCGACGATGCTCGGCATCGAGGTGCAAACGCTGCCCGGCGACTGGCGCCGCGCCGTCGACCCGGCGGCGGTCGAGGCGCGGCTTCGCGACGACACGGCGGGTGAGATCAAGGCCGTCCTCGTCGTGCAGGTCGACACGGCGTCGAGCGTCGTCAACGATATCGCCGCCATCCGCAGGGCCATGGACGCGGCCGGGCACGGCGCGCTGCTCATGGTCGACGCGATCGCTTCGCTGGGAACCATGCCGTTCGAAATGGACGACTGGGGCGTCGACGTCGCCGTCGGTGGCTCGCAGAAAGGACTGATGACGCCGCCGGGACTGAGCTTCGTCGCCGCCGGCGACAGGGCGGTGGCGGCCCACCGCGACGCCTGGCTGCGCACCCGCTACTGGGACTGGACTGCGCGCGACGGCGAGCTGCATTACCAGAAATATTGCGGCACGCCGCCGGAACACATGCTGTTCGGCCTGCGCAAGGCGTTCGACATGCTGTTCGAGGAGGGCCTCGAAAGCGTCTTCGAGCGCCATCGCCTGCTGGCCGAAGCCGTGCGTCGTGCCGTCGATGCCTGGAGCGCGGGCGGAGTCATCGAGCTGAACATCGCCGAGCCCGCCGAATGCGCCGATTCGGTCACCAC
>JAZFVR010000292.1:0-2425 GCA_036447835.1 Alphaproteobacteria bacterium
TCTGCGCCGCGATCCGCCAACTTCTCGACGCCTTAACACCACAGGAGTGCGCAAACTACTTCAAAAACGCAGGATATGAGCTAACATGAAATCATCATGCTCTAGAGCGTCGTCACGTAGAGTAGAAACATTTATGGGATTCCATTGCTGCAGATTATGTGATTCATAGGACTCCGGTTTCGGCGAACCGGAGGGCGGGATGAGTTGGCATCGCGGGCAGTCCTATTCACAGGATCTTCGTGATCGTGTGATGGCAGTTGTGGATGGCGGGATGGGGGTCTATGAGGCCGCGCCGCTGTTCAAGGTGAGCGTATCATACATATACAAGGCACAGGCGCGGCGGCGCCGAACGGGGGAGACGACGGCGCGTCGGCAGCGCTGCCAGCTCGGTTGGAAGCTGGCGGCCTATCACGACGCGATCGGGGCCGAGGTCGCAGCCCGGCCGGACAAGACGATCGACGAGCTGCGAGCCTGGTTGCTGGAAACGCACGGCGTCTCGGCGAGCCAGGGCGGGATGTGGAACACGCTCGACCGGCTCGGGTTGACGCTCAAAAAAAGACGCGCCACGCTGCCGAGCAGGAGCGTCCCGACGTCGCGACCGCACGCGACGCCTGGCGCGAACGGCAGCCGCAACTGAGCCCGGCGCGACTGGTCTTCATCGACGAGACCTGGGCCAAAACCAACATGGCGCGCACCAGAGGCCGGAGCCCGCGCGGCGAACGGTGTCGCGCCGCCATCCCGCACGGCCATTGGAAGACCTCGACCTTCGTCGCGGCGCTGCGCCACGACGGCATCACGGCGCCCTTGGTCATCGACCGCGCCATGAACGGGACCATCTTCCGGATCTATGTCGAGAAGGTCCTGGCGCCGACGCTCGCCGCCGGCGACATCGTCGTCATGGACAACCTGAGTAGCCACAAGGTCGCCGGCGTGCGCGAAGCGATCGAGGCGTGCGGCGCCAGACTGCTCTACCTGCCGCCCTATTCCCCCGACCTCAATCCGATCGAGCAGGTCTTCGCCAAGCTCAAGGAACTGCTCAGAGCCGAGGCCGCCCGAACCATCGAACATCTCTGGGCTGCCATCGGACGGCTCCTCGACCGTTTCTCTTCGCAGGAATGCCAGAACTATCTTGAAAACTGCGGATATGGACGGTCAACGTGAAAACGCTCTAGCCGCCCTGCTCCAACAACGCCGTCAGCCCGCGCAGCGCCGAGTTCTCCGCGGTGATCACGCTGGTCGGGATCGCCGACAGGTAGTCGCGAAACCGGCCCTTGTCCTCGAACCGGGCGCGGAACGGTGAAGCTTCCAGGAAACCGCCGAGCCGGCGGACGATGCCGCCGCCGATGTAGACGCCGCCGCGCGCGCCGAGCGTCAACGCCAGATTGCCCGCCGCGCCCCCCAGCATGGCGCAAAACATCGACAGCGCCTCTACCGCGACCGGGTCGACGTCGGCGAGCGCGCGGGTGGTGACCTCGTCGGGCTCGAGTGCGGCACGATCGAGGCCGTCGACGGCGGCGATCGCCAGGGCGAGATTGCCGAGCCCTGGACCCGAAACCGCGCGCTCGATCGAAACGTGCCCGAAACGCGCCGCGAGCGCACCGACGACCGCGCGCTCGCGCGCGTCGGCCGGGGCGAGCGTCGCGTGTCCACCTTCGGTGGCGAGCGCAATACAGCCGCCGCCGGGGGCCTCGACGAGGCCCGAGACGCCGAGGCCCGTGCCGGGTCCGAGGATCGCGATCGGGGCGCCCGAGATCGCGGTGCCGCCGCCGATCCGGTGGGTCTCGCCGGCGTCGAGGCGGGGCACGGCGAGGGCCTGGGCGGTGAAGTCGTTGACCACGCGAAGCTGGCCCAGCCCGAGCGCCGCCCGCAGCTCCGGGATCGAGAACGACCAATCGCGATTGGTCATCGAGATGCGATCCCCGACAACGGGCGACGCGACGGCGATCGCGGCTCGATCGGGGGCCGGGTCCGGGCGTTCGAGATCGAGATAGGCCCGGGCCGCCACGGCGAGGCCGGGGTAGTCCGCGCAGGCAAGAACCCGTGTTCCGGTCGGCTCGCCGTCCGACCCGACCAGCGCGAAGCGGGCGTTGGTGCCGCCGATATCGGCGATCAGCGCGGGCCGGCCGCCGGACATCTAGGCGGCCTCGCGCGGGCCCTCCTGAAGGGCCGACATAAAATCCCTGCGCCAATCGTGGACGTTGTGACGCCGGAGCCGGGCGAGCATGCGGCGGTGCCGCTCGCGGCGCTCGTCGAGCGGCATCCTCAGCGCCCGGTAGAGCGCGTTGGCGACGTCGTCGATGTCGTAGGGGTTGACGATCAGCGCGCCGTCGAGCTCGTGCGCCGCGCCGGCAAAGCGCGACAGTACCAGCACGCCGGGATCGTCGGGTTTCTGGGCGGCAACGTATTCCTTGGCGACCAGGTTCAT
>JAZFVR010000293.1:0-4311 GCA_036447835.1 Alphaproteobacteria bacterium
CACTTCGGGGCCGGCGCCGTAGCGCATGCCGACGTTCTCGAACCGAACCAAACCGATCCCCTCCCCCGTCGCCGGGCGACGATCGAACGGATAACGCTGCGCAGCATGGCACATCGGCGACGCCACATTCCAGCGCCGCGGTCCGGCGCCGCGGGCCAGCGCCGCGGGGTAGTGTCTCAGTTTGAAATACTGCCGAGCCAACGCCCTGGGCGCCCGCGTTTAGCGGATCATGCCCGCTATACACCCAACAGCGGAAATTAGCGCACGGTCATCGGTACAGCCGCTCCTGACCCGAACCGGTCATTGCCTGAATTTGCCTCCGCCTGGTCGCCCTCGATCTCAAACTCCGCCGGGTTGGGCTCCGGCGCCAGAGGGGGCCGCGGAGCATGGCCTGCCTCCAATGTACTCGTTACTCGGGCAGCGTCTCACCCGACCCGCCCCACTCCGTTGGCCAGTCCTTGAACTTGGGCAGGCCGTCCCGGATCGCGAGCACGCTCTCACCGTAGGAACCATGAAGCTCAGGTCGGAACGGAAGGTCGGGGATAACTGCGGCGTAGACGTCGACGATGTCGTCCGACGGATGCAATGTCATGACATGTCCCCCACAGATCCGACAGAACTGACGATGGCTAATTGCCGTTTTGTGAAACATATCGAGTTTGTCCTGGCCCTGCGTCACCGTCACGTTATCCGGCTTCCACAAAGTGAAGGCATTGACGGGCGCAGCCGCCCAGGATCGACAGGAGTCGCAGTGGCAATAGCCCATCAACACCGGATCGCCCGTGACGGAGAGCTGCACCGCACCGCAGAAACAACTGCCCTTATAAGTCTTCTCGCTCATCTTCTCCTCCCGCTAATGCGATTCTTCGGTCAGATCAACCGTAGCAATATGGTTCCCCGAGTTCCATGGGATTTCCGGTCCTGGTTATATTCGGGCTCGATCGTCGCAGCGGATCAACGACCGCTTTCATCGGCAGAGCCGGCATTCGGGTCGGCTTTGCGCGTTCAAGCCGCGTCGCGTGTCAAACCGAGACACTACCCGCCGCGGACCGCCCTTGCGTTGACATGGGGAAACCGCCTATAAGTGTTGCGGATTCAAGCCATATCACCCGATGATTGTCACCTGTCCGTCTTGCACGACGCGCTACCTCGTTGATCCCGCGGCGTTGGGCGAAACGGGCCGCATGGTGCGTTGCGCCCGCTGCGCCCATACCTGGATGGAAACGCCGCCCGAGGACATGCCGAAGACCATCGACCTGGCGACGCCGCCGGAGATGCCGACGCCGATTCCGCCGGGCTCGAACCTGCCGGCGCTGCCGCGCGAGCCGCGCGCGCACGGATGGATCGGCTGGGCCGCGCTCGCCGCGGTTCTCGTCGCCGTGCTCGCGGGCGGGGTGCTGGCGCGCGACCGGGTCGTCGAGGTATGGCCGTCGGCGACGCGCCTTTACGCCCTCGTCGGTCTGGTCGAGGACGAGCCGGCCGCGATCTTCGAGCTGCGCGACGTCAGCCAGTCGACCTTCGTCGAGGACGAGCGCACCGTGGTCGTCATCAACGGCAAGATCGTCAATATCTCGACGCGCTCCCATCCGGTGCCCAAGGTCTTCGCCCAGATGCTCGACACCCGCCAGCGCGTGCTCGACGAATGGTTCATCGACACCGCGCGGCTCGAGCTCGGACCCGGCGAGATCACCGAGTTCAGCGACCGCATCGTCGACCCGCCCAAGAGCGCCGCCAATCTCATGGTGCGTCTCAAGGACGACGGCTGAAGCGTGGCGCTAACGGAGGCGGGTAGTTCATGGCGCGACGCGAGCTGCCAGGCATCCGCCCGCTGTTCGGCGCCGAGGAGATCGCGGCGCGGGTCGAGGCGCTGGCCGGCGAGATCGCCGCCGCCATGCCCGGCGAGGTGCTCGTCGTCGCCATCCTCAAGGGGGGCTTCGTCTTCGCCGCCGATCTGATCCGCGCGCTGCACCGCGCCGGCATGCGCCCGCGGGTCGATTTCATGACCCTGTCGAGCTACGGCGAGGACAAGGAAAGCTCGGGCGACGTCATGATCGCACGCGACCTCAGCGACGACGTGCGCGGCCGCGACGTGTTGATCGTCGACGACATCCTCGAATCGGGGCGCACGGTCGCCGCGGCCAAGGATCTGTTGCTGGCGCGCGGGGCGCGCACGGTCAGGCTGTGCATGCTTCTCGACAAGCCCGGCAAGCGCGCCGTCGAGTGCGAGGCCGATTATTGCGGCTTTACGGTTCCCGACGTTTTCGTCGTAGGGTACGGTCTCGACTACGCCCATTACTTCCGCGATCTTCCCTACATCGGGATGCTCGAACGGGAATAGGCACGGAAGAGGCGATGGCGCACATCCTGATCGTCGAGGACGAGGACTCGGTTCGCGAGTTCCTGATCCGCGCGCTCGGTCACCGGGGCCACGAGGTTACTGCGGTCGCCAACGGTAGCGCGGCGCTCGAAGCCCTGCAGAAAGCGTCCTTCGACCTGCTGCTCACCGACATCGTGATGCCCGAGCTCGACGGCGTCTCGCTCGCCCTCAAGGTGTCGAAGGACTTCCCCGACCTGCGTATCGTGATGATGACCGGCTATGCGTCGGAACGTCAGCGCGCCTACGACCTCGACACGCTGGTGCACGAGGTCGTCGACAAGCCGTTCACCCTGGAGCAGATCTGCGCCGTCGTCGACGCCGCCCTGACGACCTGACGGCGGCCGAGCCGGTAATCAGGCCAGGAGGTCCGCGGAGCGGGTCTCGCCTTTCGACCCTCGCCCTTCGACAGGCTCAGGGTGAGGAGGCTCGGGAATAGGGAGCTCAGGGTGAGGCCCTTGTTCTGAATCGTGGGAGGCCCTCATGCTGAGCCTGTCGAAGTATGAGGGCCGGGGTGATGAGCGCGCCTTGCTAAGAAGGTCTTTCTAGAAACGACGCAGCAGGCGGCGGATGTAGTCGCGCTCGACCGGCGGGCGCCGGAATTCGCCGGCGCGGCGGTATAGCTCGTCGAGGATCTCGCGGCTGCGCTGCAGGTCGATCTCGTCGGGCACGCGGGTCCTGCCATCGTCCTCGTAGCCGCGCCCCAAGACGCCGCGTCCCAGCGGGTCGCGGTCGCCGAAGAGACCCATGCCGGTGCCCGGTCGCATCGGTCTCCCCCCATACTGTTCGAGCAAGGCTTCGAGCATCGCCCGGGCGCCCTGCTGCAACTGCTCGATTGCCCGCGTCTGCGGCCCCACCGCCTGGCCGGGCTGGTTGTCGGAAAGCGCGCGGCCGGCGTCGCGCATCGCCCGCTCCGCGCGACCGAGCGGTCGCGGTATCTGTTGGCCCATCTCGCCCCAGGCGAGCATCAGATCGCCGAGACGGCCGCGCAGCGCTTCCTGAAGGGCAAACCCCTGTTCGACGGGGCCGCCCTCGGACCCGTCGCTCGATCCCTGGGACCAGCGGAACGTCTGGTCGAGCAGTCGCTGTTGCTTGCCGACGAGGCGCTCGAGCTCTTCGAGCATCGCCTGGCCCCGGTTCATGCCCTCTCGATCCATGGCGTCGAAGCGGCCGGCGCGCAGGTTCTCGAGGATCTCCTGCAGTTGTGCGAGGAGGTCGCGGGCGGCGTCGCGCGCGCCGGTGCGGTAAAGCTCGCGCATGCGCTCGACGAGCTCGCGCAGCTCGTCGCGCTGTACCGCCTGGAGCATCTCGTCTTCGAGGCTCGGATCCATTTCGCGCTGCGACGACGCCTCAGCGAGGAGGGCGTCGAGGAACTCGTCGAGCGAGGCGAGCAGTTCGTCGATCAGCCGTCCGATCTCCTCGTCCGAGGCGTCGCTCGAAAGCGCATCGAGCAGCGCCTGCTGCGCCTCGCGAAGCTCGCGCTCGGCGAGCGCCAAGGGGCCGTCCTCGATGGTGAGCGCAATGTCCCACAACAGGTCCTGGATCTCGGACACCGCATCCTCGGCACGGTCGTAGAGCAGCCGCCAGCGGGCGGTGCGCAGCGCCAGGAACACCGAGAGGTCGTCGAAAAATCGCTCGGGGAAGCGCGAAATTTCGTGTAGTGCGCCGCTGACCTCGGCGCGCTTCGAGGAATCGAGCGTCAGCACCTTGCGCTGCTCGACCAGCGCGCGGGCGACCGGGTGATTGAAGATGCGCTCGGGCAGCACCGTCGGCACCGGCTCGCTGGTGCCCTTCTGATCGATGGCGTCGACCGCGCCGAGGGTGATCGTTACCGCGATCCCGGCCCACGGATGGGGCGTGAGATCGTGAAAGCTCGTTTCCTCGGCCGCACGGGTGCGCGTCCGTGGCAGCGGCAGGTTCAGGGTGAACCACTGCTC
>JAZFVR010000294.1:0-3615 GCA_036447835.1 Alphaproteobacteria bacterium
TGGTGCGCGCGCCATCTGGTCGGCGACGAGCCCTTCGCCGTGCTGCTCGCCGACGACCTCGTGCTCTCCGAGACTCCCTGTCTCGGGCAGCTCGTCGAGACCTACGCCGACACCGGCGGCAACGTCGTCGCGGTGATGGAGGTGCCGCGCGAGCACACCGCAAGTTACGGGGTGCTCGACGTCGGCGCCGACGACGGCCGCCTCGCCGAGGTTGTCGGCCTGGTCGAGAAGCCCGAGCCGGCCGACGCCCCGTCGACACTCTCGATCATCGGCCGCTATGTCCTGATGCCGCAGGTGTTCGAGCATCTCGAACGTCACCAGCGCGGCGCCGGCGGCGAGATCCAGCTCACCGACGCCCTTGCCGCGATGATCGGATCGGCGCCGTTTCACGGCCTCCGATTCGAAGGCGAGCGGTTCGACTGTGGCGGCCGGGTCGGCTTCCTGCGGGCGAACATCGCCTTCGCGCTGGCGCGCGACGATTTGCGCGACGACGTGGCGGCGCTCCTGCGCGATTACGGCGCGCGCGCCGGCTAGGCGCTTTCGCAAGCGATTGTCCGTGAGGTAACCGGCCCATGCGCATCGCGATGATCGGCGCGGGTTACGTCGGCCTCGTCTCAGGCGCCTGTTTCTCCGAATTCGGGGTCGAGGTGAACTGCGTCGATGCCAACGACGGCAGGATCGCGCGCCTGCAGAACGGCGACATCCCGATCTACGAGCCGGGGCTCGACGATCTCGTCGAGAGCAACGTTCGCGCCGGCCGCCTGACCTTCGGCGCCGACACGGCGGCGGCGGTCGCAGGCGCCGACGCGGTGTTCATCGCCGTCGGCACGCCGAGCCGGCGCGGCGACGGCCACGCCGACCTGCAATATGTCTACGCCGCGGCGCGCGAGATCGCCGCCGCGCTCAACGGCTACACGGTCGTCGTCACCAAGTCGACGGTGCCGGTGGGCACCGGGCGCGAGGTCGAGCGCATCATCCGCGAGCTGCGCCCCGACGCCGATTTCGATGTCGCCTCGAACCCCGAGTTCCTGCGCGAGGGTTCGGCCATCAACGACTTCATGCGCCCCGACCGGGTGGTCGTCGGCACCGGGTCGGAGCGTGCGCGCGAGCTCCTCTCGGCGCTCTACCGGCCGCTGTTCCTCATCGAGACGCCGGTGCTGTTCACCAGCCTCGAGACCGCCGAGCTGATCAAGTACGCGGGCAACAGCTTCCTCGCCACCAAGATCACGTTCATCAACGAGATCGCCAACCTGTGCGAGAAGGTGGGCGCCGACGTCCACGACGTCGCGCGCGGCATCGGCCTCGACGGGCGCATCGGCCGCAAGTTCCTCCACCCCGGTCCGGGCTACGGCGGAAGCTGCTTTCCCAAGGACACGCTGGCGCTGGTGCGCACGGCGCAGGAATACGGCACGCGAGTGCGCATCGTCGAGACGGTCGCCGACGTCAACGAGGCGCGCAAGCGCGACATGGCCGACAAGATCGTCGCCGCCTGCGGCGGCTCGGTGAAGGGCAAGTCGATCGCCGTTCTCGGCCTCACCTTCAAGCCCAACACCGACGACATGCGCGACGCGCCGAGCCTGGTGATCGTGCCGGCGCTGAAGGCGGCCGGCGCCAGCGTTCGCGCCTTCGACCCGGCGGGAATGGACGAGGCGAAGGACCGGCTCGACGGCGTCGCCTGGTGCGACGACGCCTACGCCACCATGGCGGGCGCCGATGCGCTGGTCATCCTCACCGAGTGGAACGAGTTCCGCGCCCTCGATCTCGAGCGCATCAAGGGCCTGCTGAAGACGCCGCTGATGATCGACCTGCGCAATATCTACGAGCCCGACGATCTCGCCGCCGCCGGCTTCCGCTACGTCTGCGTCGGCCGCGGCACGACGCCGCCCGCGCGCCCGCCCGGCTCACGCTGACATGGGCGCCGGCCACAGCTTCCATCCCACGGTTCTGCGCGAATACGACATCCGCGGCATCGTCGGCGAGACGCTGTCGGAGGAGGATGCGCGCGCGGTGGGGCGCGCCTTCGCCACGCTGGTGCGGCGCCGGGGGGGAGGGCGGCGCATCTCGGTCGGCTACGACGGCCGGCTCAGCTCGCCCGCGTTCGAGGCGGCGCTGGTCGAGGGTCTCGTCGCCGGCGGCGTCGACGTGGTGCGCATCGGTCTCGGCCCGACGCCGATGCTCTACTTCTCGGTCTTCCATCTCGAAACCGACGGCGGCATGGTCGTCACCGGCTCGCACAACCCTCCCGATCAGAACGGCTTCAAGATGATGATCGGCAAGAAGGCGTTCTTCGGCGGCGACATCGTCGAGCTCGGGCGCATCGCGGCGGGCGGCGATTATGCGAGCGGGGAGGGAAGCGTGGAAGATCGCCCGGTGTTCGACGACTACGTCGCGCGCCTCGCCGCCGACCACGCGGGCGAGAGCGCGCTCAAGGTCGCGTGGGACGCCGGCAACGGCGCCGCTGGCGCGGCGATGGCGCGGCTCACCGAGCGTCTTCCCGGCACGCACGTGCTGCTCAACGAGGCGATCGACGGCACCTTTCCGGCCCACCACCCCGATCCCACGGTAGCGGACAACCTCGCCCAGCTCATCGACACGGTGAAGGCGCAAGGTTGCGACCTCGGCGTCGCCTTCGACGGCGACGGCGACCGCATCGGCGTCGTCGACGAACGCGGGCGCATCCTCTGGGGCGACCAGCTGATGGCGATCTTCGCCGCCGACGTGCTCGGCCGGCACCCGGGCGCGACGATCATCGCCGACGTCAAGGCGAGCCAGGTGCTGTTCGACGAGGTCACGCGCCTCGGCGGCGTGGCGCTGATGTGGCGCACCGGGCACTCGCTGATCAAGTCGAAGATGGCCGAGACCGGAAGCCCGCTCGCCGGCGAGATGAGCGGCCACATCTTCTTCGCCGACGGCTACTACGGCTTCGACGACGCGCTCTATGCTGCGGTGCGGCTGTTGTCGATCGTCGCGCGCGCGGACGGGAGCCTCGGCGCCATGCGCGACCGCCTGCCCGCCGTCGTCAACACCCCCGAGCTACGCTTTGCCTGCGCCGACGAGCGCAAGTTCACGGTCGTCGACGAGATCCGCCGGCGCCTCGCTGCCGCCGGCGCCGAATTCAGCGACATCGACGGGGTGCGGGTGAAGACCGCCGACGGCTGGTGGCTGTTGCGCGCATCGAACACGCAGGCGGTTCTCGTCGCCCGCTGCGAGGCCTTCGACGAGGCCGGGCTGGCGCGCCTCAAGGGCGACCTCGCCGCCGCGCTCGAGGCGAGCGGCATCACACCGCCCGAGTTCTGATAGGCGGACACAATAATCGGGGAAACGCTCAGACGGCGGCCTCGGCGACCTCGACGAAGCCGCGCGAGATCATGTCGATCGCGACGTAGGCGACGATGGCGAGGCCGATGTAGGCGATCCAGTGATGGCGCTCGAGCAGCTTGGCGATGTAATTCGACGCCACCGCCATGAGCGCGATCGACAGCGTGAGCCCGAAGACCAGCACCCACAGGTTGTCGCGCGCCGCGCCGGCCACCGCGAGGACGTTGTCGAGCGACATCGAGACGTCGGCGACGACGATGGCGATCATCGCCTGGCGCAGGGTCTTTTCCTTCTTCG
>JAZFVR010000295.1:0-2275 GCA_036447835.1 Alphaproteobacteria bacterium
GTTGCGCATGAGGTCGCAGCGGCTTCCCGGCTCGATCAGTCCGCGCGCCGCCAGATGGTCCATCCAGCGCCGGTCGGCGGAGATGAACAGGTCGGCCGGCGCGCCGCTCTCGATCTGCCGCGCGAGCGCCGAGCTGGCGGCGAACGAGGGGACCACTTCGGTCCCGGTGCGGGCGCCGAAGCGCTCGGCAAGCGCCTCGACCGCCTCGGTCGTGCTCGCCGCGGCGAAGACGACGACGCGCTCGGCCGCGGCCGCCACCGGCGACCACAGGCAGACGAGGGCGAGGAGGACAAGGCCGATCGGCCGCACGCGCCGGTCCCGCGCTGCCGCCGCGCCGCGCTGCGTGTCCCGTGCTGCTCTGGGGTTTCTGCGAATCGCTCCCATCCCCCGGTACGTTATCGCATTTGCGCGTATCAGGGTCGCGCCCGTCAAGCCCGTTGACCGGGGCCGGGATCGGGTGCCGGCTAACCGTCCGCCGTGAGGCAGTCGCGCAGGTTCCGGGCGAGGCGGCGCATGAGCGTGAAATATGCCTGCGCGCCGGGAGCGAGGTCGGCGCCGAGGGGGTCGAGCACGCCGACGCGCGCGCCGGTGCCTTCGGCGACGGTGCGCACCAGCGCCGGCGCGAACTGAGGTTCGCTGAACAGGCAGCGCGCGCCCGTCTCGCCGATGTAGGCGCGGATCTCCTTGAGCCGCCGCGCCCCGGGCGAACGCCCCGGGCCGACGGTGACGGCGGCGACGGCGCCCAGGCGGTAGCGCCGCTCGAAATACCGGTAGGCGTCGTGGAAGACGACGTAAGGCACCTCGCGCACCGGCGCCAGCAGCGCCGCGAGCTCGGCGTCGAGGGCGTCGAGGCGGGCGGCGAGGCGGCGGGCGTTGGCGGCGTAGGTCGCGCGGCGCTCCGGGTCGACCGCGCCAAGCGCCGCCGCCGCCGCGCCGGCGATCACCTTGGCGTTCGCCGGGTCGAGCCAGACGTGGGTGTCGGCGTCGCCGTGGGCCGACCCGGCCGCGCCATGATCGCCGGTCCAGGCGCCGCCGGCTCGCGCCGGCAGGCGCGTGAGCCCGTCGAGGTCGAGAAGCGTCACCACCCTGGACCCGGGCCCTAGCGCGGAAATCGGCTTTTTCAAAAAGGCTTCCATGGTTTCGCTCACCCAAAATACGAGGTCTGCCTCGGCGAGACGCCGCGCATCCGACGGGCGCAGGGTGTAGCCGTGCGGCGAGGCGCCGCCGGTGACGAGAAGATGGGGCGCCGCCACGCCTTCCATGACCGCGGCGACGATCGCGTGCACGGGCACGATGCTCGCCACCACCCTGGGCGGCGGCGGTTCCGCGCGGGCATTCGTGAGCGCGGCCACGAGCGCCGCGACGATGACCACGGGGAAGACGGTCAGGCGGGCGAGGGCGGCGGGCATGGGCGCGGCCGAGGGGCGCACCGGCCAAGGGGCGGGGTTCGGGCATTTCCGGTAGCCATGATTTGTGAAACGTTATATTATTACGTTTTGCAGTCAAGCGCGTTCCGGATTTGCCACGTGGTTGCCGGAGTCGCGAAACCGACAGGGGCCCGCCATGACCGACCCCGCGGCGACACCACAGCTCCCCTTTGCTGGGGCCGACCACGACCACGGGCGTTGCATCGCCGCCGCCCTCGACGCCGCGGCGCGGCTGTGCGGCCGCCGTGGCGCGCGGCTCACGGTGCTGAGGCGCCGGGTGCTCGAGCTGGTGTGGCGCAGCCACGCGCCGACCGGCGCCTACGCCATCCTCGAGACGCTGCACCGGGACGGCAGGCGGGCGGCGCCGCCGACGGTGTACCGGGCGCTCGATTTCCTGCTCGGCCAGGGGTTGATCCACCGCATCGAATCGCTCAACGCCTTCGTCGGCTGTCGCGACCCCGACACGCCCCACGCCGGCCAGTTTCTCATCTGCAACGGCTGCGGCACCGCGGCCGAGCTCGACGACCGGCGCATCGGCGCTGCGCTCAGCGAGAGCGCCAGCGACGCCGGCTTCAGGCTCGAGCGCCAGACCGTCGAGCTCCGGGGGCTGTGCCCCTCGTGCCAGGAGGAGCCGGGCGATGCCCGCGGCGGCGCCTGAACTTGCGGGTGCGCCGACGGCGCTGGTCGACGTCGCCGGCGTCGCGGTCGGTTTCGGCGGCGTGAGCGTGCTCAGCGACGTCACGCTCACAATCGGCGACGGCGAGATCGTCACCCTGATCGGGCCCAACGGCTCGGGCAAGACGACGCTGGTGCGCGTGATCCTCGGTCTCCTGAGGCCCGACCGCGGG
>JAZFVR010000296.1:0-2975 GCA_036447835.1 Alphaproteobacteria bacterium
GTTCTCGACGGCAACCTGGCCAACGTTCCCTACACCGGCGAAGACGCCGCCGGCCGCCACAACCTGCTCGCCGTCGTCGACGCCAGCCGCGACGAACGTGCCGGCAAGCTGCGCGTCATCGACGGCCCGAAGATCGTGTTGAAGAGCGAAATCGAGATTCCCACCGACCCCGTCGGCACGGTCGACAGCATCGTCGCCACGCTCACCGTCCTGGTGCTGCGGGTCGCGCCGTTCCTCGATCTCCTCGCCGAGCGCGCCAGCGCCTACCGCGACCCGACCGCGACGCAGTGTCAGCCTTCCTGATTGGGCTCCGGTAACACGAAGATCTGCCCCGGATAGATCAGATCGGGGTCGCGGATCTGGTCGTTGTTGGCCTCGTAGATGACCACGTACTTGATGCCGCCGCCGTAAACCCGACGGGCGATGCGCCACAGGCTGTTGCCCGGCTGGACGACGACGAGAGACTCGCCGGCGCCCGGCAGGCGAAGACTCGCGCGCGCGAAAGGCGTCTCGACGCGGGCAACGACCTTGCCGGCCTCGTCGATCTGGTCGATGCGCAGGCGATGGGTGCCAGGCGGCAACGCCTCCTCGGGCGTGACGCGCCAGTCGCTCTTGTCGCCGACCTCGGCACGGCCGATGAACTGGTCGTCCAGGTAGACGACGATCTCGCTGCCCTCCTTGCCGCGGCCGCCGAGAACGACGTTGCCCTCGTCGTCGTAATCGATGGTATCGAGCGAGAGATTCTCGGGCCCCTTGATGCCGACGCCCGCGTCGGGCTCCTGCATCACGCGGCTCTTGCCGCCGCTGCCGCGCGGCAACAGCACGACGAGCACCTCGTCGCCCTCAGCCGCTCGCGTCTCATCGTTGCGCTCGGGAATGGCGAGCACGACGACCGACTCGGACTCGATCGTCTCGCCGGCGGCGGTGCGCTCGCTCAACCCGAGCTGGCGGGTGCCGGGTTCGAGCGGTTTCTCGGGCAGCACCACCCACTCGCCGCGCTCGTCGGCCCTGGTCTCGGCGACGACCGTTTCGCCTTCCCTGACGGTGATGTCCGCGCCGGGCTCGGCGCGGCCGGCGATGATCGCCATACCCTCGGGGCTCACGCGCACGATGTCGAACGTCGGTGGCTCGGCCACCGTCTCGGGTATGGACGCCGGCGCGGGTTCGGCCGTCGCCGCGGGGTCCGGCGTCGCTGACGGTAGGGCCGCCGTCACCGATTCGCTCGCCTTCTCGGGTTCGGGCGCCGGCTCGGCGACCCCGGTGGTCTCGTCGACCGTAACGGCAAGGGCGGCGGTCTGCCCGCCGGCCGCGGGAACCACGCTCGACACCTCGGGCTCGACGGCGGGCGCTTGCGTCGGCATCGCCACCGGTTGCTCGACCGTCGTCACGGTGACGACGGGCTCGGCCTCCGACGCGACCTCGGCACGCGTCTCCTCGGTGGCCGGCTGCACGGGCTCGGCCGTGGCGACGGACTGCACGGAAGCGCCTTCGACCGCCGCCCCGCCGCCCGTTATCGGCTCGGCGGGCAGGCCTTCGCTCGGAGGTTGTTCCTGGGGCGCCACCCCGGTCGCGGCGGCGACCACGGTGCGCTCGCCCTCGTCCGCCTGCCGCGACTGAATCCACACCACATAGCCGGCGACCGCCGAGGTCGCGACGAGAGCGACGATGATGAATGCTCGCACAGGCACTTCGATTCCGATGCTGCGCCCTTAGGCCTGCTTGTCGATCCTGTATACCACCGTTTGTCTCGGCGCGCATCCGACAAAGCCGTGCATGCCGTGCCGCAAAGGTACGGTTTCGCAAACGCGGATCATGCAAGTGTGACCCGCGGCCCACACCGGCCGTGGCTGACGCCGGTCGCGCGGTGATCGGGGCGCAGCTCCAGAACGTGGGCAAGGCGTGCGGCGGTTGCCACAAGCCGTTCCGCAAGGAGAAGGAATAGCGGGGCGCGACCCGGGGCGCCGTGCGGTGACGCCGCGCGTGGGCGCCCCGTCTTTCGTTCAGTTCCGGCCGTGGCGGCGGGTGTGGCTCGCAGCCGCGCTCATCGCCCTCGTCTTCGCCGGCGGCGGCGTGGCGGCGCAGGAGGCGGTCGAGCGCGGCAAATACCCGTTGCGCGCCGCGGGAGGGTGCAGCTGCCACACCGACGTCAAGCGGGGCGGCGCGTTCATCGCCGGCGGACGGGCGCTCGAGACCCCCTTCGGCACCTTCTACAGCCCCAACATCACGCCCGATTCGGAGACCGGCATCGGCGGCTGGAGCATCGCCGAATTCACCCGCGCCATGCGCGACGGCGTCGCGCCCGACGGCGGCCACTGCTTTCCGGCGTTCCCCTACACCGCGTTCACGGGCGTCGCCCTGCGAGTGAGGCACGAGGCGCGATACTGCCGCGCTGCATCCCCCTCGCCCCGGCCCTCTCCCCCGCGACGAGGGAGAGAGGGAGGGACCGCCCCAAACTGTTACCCATGTTCCCGTTTGCACAGCCCGCGAAGCGGGAGGGTAAGCGGGTCCGCGCAATCCAATCACGCGATAATGGCGCGATAATGGGGTCAGACCCCAATGTTGCTACGAGTGAGGTGCCGCCGTCAGTCGGGAAGATCGACCGTGAATTCGGCGCCGCCATAGCCGTGCACCTTGTCGTGGGCGCGCAGGCTCACCCGGCCGAGGTTCCCCGGCACCGCGACGCCCGAGAGGCTGCGCGTGAACGGCTGCTCGCCGACGTGCGGGTGGTAGAGCACGCGCGTGGCGAGGACGGCGCCGTCGGGTGCCACCACATCCCAGGCGTCGGCGTAATGCTCCCAGCCGTCGTCGGCGTGGCGCACGGTGACGTCGAAGCGGTAGACGCCGGCGCGCTCCTTCGTCACCTCGACCGCGAGCACGTCGGCCTCGCCGGCGAGCCCCGGGCTGTACATCGCGGCGAGCGCCGCCGATACTGCGATCGCGCCGATGGCGAGGTGCCTCATGGCCGTCCTTTCGTC
>JAZFVR010000297.1:0-3920 GCA_036447835.1 Alphaproteobacteria bacterium
CGGCCCTGGCCCCGGGCGCCAGCCTGCCGATGTCGTCGCGCCCGAGCGCGCGCGCGCCGCCCACCGTCGCCGCCGCGAACACGTCGCCGACGCCGATCGCATGCACGTCGCCGGTCGCCACCTTGGCGAGCACCGTCGCCCAGCGCATCTCGTCGATCATGTTGTGGGGGAAGCTGTCGGTGCCGATGCCGATGTTGACGCCGGCGTCGCGGTAGGCGCCGAAGTCCATGAGCAGCATGCCGCGGCGGGCGAAGATGTTGGGCGCGTGGGCGACGTGTGCGCCGCTTTCGCCGAGCACGGCGAGATCGCGCCGGTCGCGCCACTGCAGCCACGGGTGATGGTCGAGGAAGATGGCGTGCGCGACGATGGCGCGCGAACCCAGGATGCCGAGATCGGCCATGAACTCGACCGGCGTCTTGCCGTGGCGGCGCACCATTTCGCGGAACTCGACGACGCTCTGCGAGGCGTGGATCTGGAACGGCACGCCGCGCTCCCCGGCGGCGGCGTAGGCGTCGCGCAAGAGCTCGGGCGTGCAGGTGTCGATCTGCGCCGGCGCCACCATGCCGCCGAGCCGGCCGCACGGATGGCGCGCGGCCTCGTCGACGATCTCGAGCGCTTCGGCGAAGGCGCGACGGCCCGCCTCCTCGTCCCACTCGTAGCACAGCTCGTGGCCGTTGGGCGTGTACCAGCGCGCCGAACGGAACATCGGCGCCGCGTAGGCGCGGATGCCGCTCCGCGCCAGGGTGTCGAGCCAGCCGGGGCGCGCGACCGAGAGATCGACGACCGTCGTGCAGCCGCTCTTCAACAGCTCGCACAGCGCGAACTCGAGCGCCGCGCCGGCGGCGCTGTCGTCGCCGCGCATCAGCGGCATGTACTCGATCAGCGTCGTCATGTGGAACAGGCGGCTGCCGCATTCCTCGAACAGGCCCTTGCTCTTGGGCTCGTCGCCCGGGTGCGAGTGGATGTCGACGAGGCCGGGCATGACCATGAGGCCGCGGCCGTCGATAAGCGTGTCGGCGGCGCCGGCATGGCCCGCGCCGACGAAGTCGATGGACGTGCCGGTGAACGCCACGTCGGCGTTCCTCAAAAACTCGTGACGCCCGGCATCCTCGTTCCAGGCGATCACCCACGACGCGTTCTCGATCCTGGTCGTCGCGCTCATTCTCATCCCTCGCAGCTGTGCGGCTGCGGCCCCGGGGGCACCGCTTCACAGGGTGCCGAGTGTAGTCAACGAGCGGACGCCGTCCAAGCGCCTGGCGGCACGCGCCGGCGATCGCGGCGCCGCCGACGCGGCGTCAATCGATTTGGAAAGGATCGGAGCGCCATACGGGCGCGGCCCTCAAGCGCTGTGGGCGTTCGCCGGCGCTATCGGATTGTCGTCCTCGATGTCGAGTTCGGAGGCGACGCGGTTGCGGCCCTCCTGCTTCGCCAGGTAGAGCGCCGAATCGGCGCGCTGCACGAGCTGGCCGAGCGGCTCTCCGGGCCGGTACAAGGCCGCCCCGACCGACATGGTGATGGTGCCGAGCTCCTCGCCCGTGGCCCGCTTCACCACCTTCTTGGTGCCCAGCGCGGCGCGGATGTTCTCGGCTACGGTCACCGCATGGGTAAGGCGCGTCTGCGGCAGGATCACGGCGAACTCCTCGCCGCCGTAGCGCGCCGCGATGTCGCGACCCTTGATGCATTCGACGAGGGTCTTGGCGACGAGCTTGAGCACCTGGTCTCCGAGCTGGTGGCCCCAGTTGTCGTTGAACGACTTGAAATCGTCGATGTCGGTCATGAGGAGGCACATCTGCGTCTCTTTCTCTTCCACCTCCCTGACGGCGTCGCGCAGCGACTTGTCGAACGACTTGCGGTTGGCGATGCCGGTCAGCGCGTCGGTGAGCGCCTCCTGCTGCACGGTCTCGATGCGCTGCCTGAGCGTCACCACCTCGGTGGTCGAGGCGCGCAGGTGGCTCTCGACCTTGCGGCTGCACTCCTCCATCTTGCGGGTCTCGCCGAGGACGCCATCGACGAGATCGCGGAGGTCCTCGATCTTGGGGCCGCCGGAGAGCTTGCCGGAAAAGTCCTCGAGCACTTGCCCGTAATGGGCGGTTTCCTGCCCGGCCTCGCCGACGAACTCGAGAATCTGGGCGAGCGCCGCCTGGATCTTCCGGCTCGCGTCGCGGATCGCGTCGGCGGTGTTGTCGGCGCTGAAGTACGCCGCGTAGATCTCCTCGCTGCGCTCGGTGGTCAGCGGCTCGTTCTTTTCCAGAATGCCGTCGATCGCGCGGTCGAGCTCGGGGTGCTGCCTGGTGCAGTACGAGTACCAGACCGCGAAGTTCTTGGGGTTGGGCGGCACGTCGTGCTCGGCCATCAGCTCCATGGCGGAGCTGGCGTGTGCCCGCGTTGCCTCGTCGGTCTCGAAGTACTCCATTATGCGCGTCCTCTCCGGCACCCGCCGCGGCCACCAGCGATAATGGGGCGCCCCAGACCGGCCCGGCACCGGGGTGGGCGCGCCCTCCCCCGTGTGCGGCTTGATCCGGTCCTTCGGCCCCGTGGCCGCAGGCTCCTCGATGCCGGATAGTAAGGGGCAAAGATTTCCTTTTGGTTGCCACGGGCGCCCGGGCGATCGTTGCGGGCGGCTCCGGGCGGCGGCTCGGCCGCCGCCGAAACGCTTGCAAAAGCTGGGATAGAGGCCTGAATCGTGGTAACAGCGAGCTTCGCGAAGGAGAGCCGGCGCGGCGCCCGCGGGCATCGCGGATATCGCGGATAAGGAGAACGGCATGAGCTTTCAGGGCAAGGCCGCGGTGGTCACCGGGGCCGGCGGCGGCATGGGGCTGAACATCTCCCGCGACCTTCTCGCCGCCGGCACCGACGTCACCATGATCGACCTCAAGCCCGGCCCCGAGGGCCTCGACGGCGGGCCCGGCGAGGCGACCTATCTCGAGGGCGACGTCACCGACGACGATTTCATCGCCGCGGCCATGGCCGAGACCTTCGCCACCCGCGGGCGCCTCGACTACCTGGTGAACGCCGCCGGCGTGCTGTGGTTCGGGCGCGACAGGTCGCTCGTCGAGATCGACCTCGACGTCTGGGACAAGGTGCTCGAGATCGACCTCAAATCGATGGTCCACACCGTGCGCCACGCGGTGCCGCTGATGAAGGAATCGGGCGGCGGCGCCATGGTCCATTTCGCGTCGATCCAGTGCCTGCGCGGCGACACCCGGCCGCAGGACGCCTACCAGGCGTCTAAGGCGGGCATGGTGGCGCTGTCGAAGTCGGTCGCCGTGCAGTTCGCGGGCGACGGCATCCGCTCGAACACGGTCCTGCCGGGCGGCACCTTCTCGCCCATGCAGGAGCGCTGGTCGGACGACCCCGACCTCAAGGCGGCGGCGGACACCGACGTGCCGCTGGGCCGCGTCGGCACCACCCAGGACATGGCCAACGCCTGCCTGTTCCTGCTGTCGGACAAGGCGTCCTACATCACCGGCATCGAGCTTATCGTCGACGGCGGCGTCACCGCGCTGCCCTGACTTCGGCGCAACCGGAGAGCCACGATGACACGCAGCGTCCCCGCCGACCCCTACCGCTTCCCCTTGGGCGGCCGGCTCGAGCCCGGCAACACGGCGCTCGTGGTCATCGACATGCAGGTCGATTTCTGCGCCCCCGGCGGCTACATCGCGCGCATGGGCTGCGACCTGACTTCGATCAGGGCGCCGCTCGCGCCCATCGGGCGGGTGCTCGAGGCGATGCGCGGCGCGGGCTTCACGGTCGTCCACACGCGCGAGACCTTCGCCCCCGATCTCTCCGACGTCCAGCCCCACAGGACGTGGCGCGGGGCCGGCGGCGACCTCATCGTCGTCGGCGATCGCGGCCCGCTCGGCCGCTGCCTCGTCCGCGGCGAGCCGTGCTGGGAGATCGTCCCCGAGGTCGCGCCGCTC
>JAZFVR010000298.1:0-6989 GCA_036447835.1 Alphaproteobacteria bacterium
GAGAACGCGATCAGCGCCCCGGTCTTGAGCGCCTGCAAATGGGTGACGCCGTCGATGTCGAGCGCCCGCCCTTCGACCACGAGGTCGATCATCTGGCCGCCGACCATGCCGGCGCCACCGGCGGCGAGCGCGAGCCCGTGCACGAGGTCGCAGCGCACCGCCGCGTCGGCGTGGGTCTCGGGCACGCTCAACACCTCGAAGGCGAGGGTAAGCAGCGCGTCGCCGGCGAGTATGGCCGTCGCCTCGTCGAACTTGACGTGACAGGTGGGCTGCCCGCGGCGCAGCTCGTCGTCGTCCATCGCCGGCAGGTCGTCGTGCACCAGCGAGTAGCTGTGGATCATCTCGACCGCCGCCGCGGCCCTGAGCGCCGCGCGCTCGGGCACATCGAAGAGCCCGGCGCTCGCCCGCACGAGAAACGGCCTCAGCCGTTTGCCGCCGGCCAGCGTCGCGTAGCGCATCGCCTCGGCGACGCGGCCCTCGGCGCCCTGCGCGCGCGGCAACAACCGGTCGAGCGCGTCGTTGACGGCGGCGGCGTTCTCCCTGAGCGCCTTTGCGAGAGCGGTCAAGCTCAGGCGTCCTCGGCCGGCTCCGCGCGCACCGGGCCGTCGCCGGCGGCGACGATCCTATCGACCCTCTGCTGTGCTTCCTTGAGTTTGGCTTCGCAGTGGCGCTTCAGCGCGGCACCGCGTTCGTAAGACTTGATCGCCTCGTCGAGCTTGCCCTGGCCCTCCTCGAGCGCGGCGACGATGCCCTCTAGCTGGTCGAGCGCCTCCTCGAAGCTGAGCTTGGCGATGTCTGCCGGTACGCCGGTCTCCGCCATTACTGCTCTCCCCTCCCCCTCGCCGGCGAGTGTAAGCACCGGCCGGGGTCGAAACAAGGCTACGAGCCTGTCCGGGTAATGGTCATGGGCAGGCTCCTAAGCCGCCATCAGCGCGCGAACGTGGTCCGAACAGGAGCTCGCCAGCGCCGCCAGGTCGTAGCCGCCCTCGAGGGTCGAGATCAGGCGGCCATCGCAGGCCTCGGCAGCGATCCTGGCGATCTCCGCGGTCGCCCACGCATAGTCGGCGTCGCTCAATTCCAGGCTCGCCAACGGATCGGCGGCGTGGGCGTCGAAGCCCGCCGAGATGAACACGAACTCGGGCGCGAACTCGGCGAGCGCGGGCAGGATCTCGCGCTCCATCGCGCTGCGGAACTCGGGGCCCGCGCTGCCCACGGCGAGCGGCACGTTGACGATGTTCCCAACCCCGCGCTCGCTCGCCGCGCCGGTGCCGGGATAGAACGGCCATTGATGCGTCGAGGCGAAGAACAGCCCGGCGTCCTCCTCGAACATCGCCTGGGTGCCGTTGCCGTGGTGGACATCGAAATCGACCACGGCGACGCGCCTGAACCCGTGCACGGCGCGGGCATGCAACGCACCGACGGCGACGTTGTTGAAAAGGCAGAAGCCCATCGCCCGCTCGGGTTCGGCGTGGTGGCCGGGCGGGCGCACGGCGCAGAACGCGTTCGCCCCCTCGCCCGCCACCACCGCGTCGACCGCGGCGCACAACGCCCCCGCCGCCCTCAGCGCCGCCTCGCCGGAACCGGGCGACAGCACGGTGTCGGGGTCGAGGCGCACGTAGCCGCTCGACGGCACCGCGCCGAGCACCTTGTCGACGTATGCGGTGCCGTGCACGCGCGCCAGCTGGCTGCGTTCGGCCCGCGGCGCCTCGCGCCGGTCGAGCGCGGCGAACTCGGGCCGATCGAAGGCGGAAAGCACCGTCCGCAGGCGGTTGGGCGATTCCGGGTGATAGGGGCCGGGATCGTGCTCGATGCATGCCCGGTGGCTGAAGAGAAGTGTTGTCATGGCGCCTCGAGAGGTAACCCTCCGCTTGACAGAAGCGGTTGAAATGCCGTTGTTTTCAATTTTTCCACAATCGCCTCGTTAACGCTAGTGTCGAGGGCGCCGCGCGTGGTCACCGAGGCCATGGTCCGGAGGCCGGCGGAGGTGTAATATCGGTCGTTCATGCGAAGATTGCTCATGCAAGGACTACGTATCATAGCCTTCGTCGCGCTTGCCGCCGCGGCCCTGCCGCCGGCGGCGCCGGCCCAGGAATCGGACGCGCCCAAGAACGCCGTCACCGTGGTCGTCGACGCGGTCAGGAGCGAGCCGCTGAGCCAGACCTTCACCGTGATCGGCCGCCTCGTCGCGCGCCAGCGCGGCGTCGTCGCCACTCGCGCCCGCGGCGCGGTGGCCGCGCTCACCGTGCAGGTAGGCGAGCGCGTGCGCGAGGGCGACGTGCTCGCGGTGATCGACCGCGCCCGCCTCGCCTGGCGCCGCGATCTCGCCCGCGCCGAGCTCAAGGAAAGCCGTGCCAGTCTCGCCAACGCCGAGGCCCGCATCGCCTCGGCGGAGGCGCGGGTGGCGTCGGCCGAGGCGCGGCTCGCGATGACGCGCCAGGAGCTCGCCCGCCTCGAGAAGCTACGCAAGTCGGCGGCGTTCTCGCAGGCGCGCTTCGACGACAAGCGCCACGAGGTGGCGGTGTCGCGTAGCGAGGTCGACGAGGCCCGGGCCGAGGTCCAGGAGGCGGTGTCGCTGATCGACCAGAGCGAGGCGCGCATCATGCGCTCGCGCGCGAACCTGAGCATCGCCGAGGACGACGTCGCCAACGCCGAGGTACGGGCGCCGTTCGACGGCGTCGTCACCCTGCGCCATACCGAGGCCGGCGCCTTCCTCGAGGTCGGCGACGACGTCGTCACGCTGGTCAACGACGGCGACCTCGAGATCGAGGCCGACGTTCCCTACGACCGGCTTGTCGGCATCGCACCCGGCGTCGAGATCGCCTTGCGGCTCGACGACGGCAGCCGCCACCAGGCGAGCGTGCGCGCGATCGGGGTCGAGGAGAACCCGAAGACCCGCACGCGCCGGGTGCGCTTCACGCCCCGCTTCGCCGACGGCGTGCTCAACCTCGCCGACGGCCAGTCGGCGGCGCTCGACCTCCCCATCGGCAAGCCGCGCACGGTCATCTCGGTGCACAAGGACGCGGTGATCCGCGGCCCGGGGAAAACGGTGGTTTACGTTGTCGCCGACGGCGTCGCCGAAGAGCGCCCGGTCGAGCTCGGCGAGGCGATCGGCACGCGTTTCGAGGTGCTGAGCGGCCTCGCCGTGGGCGAACTCGTCGTCGTGCGCGGCAACGAGCGGCTGGTGCCGGGCCAGGCGGTGACGACGTTCGGGGAGTCTTCGTAGGTGGACGTGATCCGCACTGCGATCGGACGCCCCATCGCCGTGGTCGCGGCGGTGCTGATGATCGTCATGTTCGGCCTCCTGGCGCTGCGCGTGATCCCAATCCAGCTCGCTCCCGACGTGCACCGCCCGGTCATCACCATCACCACCAACTGGTCCGGAGGCTCGCCGGCCGAGGTCGAGCGCGAGATCGTCAACCGCCAGGAGGAGGTGCTCAAGGGCCTCGAGGGCCTGACCGACATGGAGGGCCGCGCCGAGGACGGCCGCGCCCGCATCACGCTCGAGTTCAAGATCGGCCAGAACATGGACCGGGCGCTGCTCCTGGTCGCCAACCGCCTCGACCGCGTCAGCGGCTACCCGGAAGAGGTCGACGAGCCGACGCTCAGGAGCGCGGGTGCCGAGGACCAGTCGATCGCGTGGTTCGTGATGCAGCGTCTCGAGGGCAACGAGCGGCCCATGGATACCTTCGGCGACTTCGCCATCGACGTCATCCAGGACCGCATCGAGCGCGTGCCCGGGGTCGGACGCATCGACGTCTACGGCGGCAGCGAGCGCGAGCTGCGCATCGTCGTCGACCCCGAGCACATGGCGCGGTACGGCCTCACCGTGGCCGAGATCCTGCGCAGCCTGCGCGCCGCCAACCTTTCGGTCTCGGCCGGCGATGTCGAGGAGGGCAAGCGCCGCTACGTGGTGCGCGCCGACAACGAGCTCAATTCGCTCGGCCGCGTGCGGGCGGTGGTGCTGCGCAGCGACACCGACGCGGAATCGGGCCGCCTTGCGCGCGTCACCGTGGGCGACATCGCCGACGTGCGCTTCGACTACAAGGACCCCACCTCGTACATCCGCTACAACGGCGAGCAGGCGATCGCGCTCAGCGCCAAGCGCGAGGCGGGCGCCAACGTCATCGAGACCATGGACGGCATCCGCGAGGTGGTGGCGGAACTCGAGGCCGGCCCGGTGCGCACCGCCGGCCTCACGATCAGACACGTCTACGACGAGACCGTCTACATCGATTCGGCGATCGGCCTGGTGCGCCAGAACGCGTGGGTAGGTGGCGGGCTCGCGGCGCTCGTCCTGCTCCTTTTCCTGCGCTCGCCGCGCGCCACGCTGATCATCTCGCTGGCGATCCCGGTATCGGTGATCGGCGCCTTCGTCGCCATGGCGGCGATGGGCCGCTCGATCAACGTCATCTCGCTCGCTGGCATCGCCTTCGCCGTCGGCATGGTCGTCGACGCGGCGATCGTCGTGCTCGAGAACGTGTTCCGCCTGCGCGAGCGCGGCTACTCGCGCTTCGAGGCGGCGTACCGCGGCGCCAAGCAGGTGTGGAGCGCGGTGCTGGTCTCGGCGCTGACGACGGTGATGGTGTTCATCCCCATCCTCGTTCTCGAGCTCGAGGTCGGACAGCTGTTCCGCGACATCGCGGTAGCGATATCGGTGTCGGTGCTCTTGTCGCTCGTCGTCGCCGTGACCGTGATCCCGGCGCTGGCGACGCGGCTTTTGCCGAACCTCGAATCGCGCGCGCTGCCGCTTCCCGGCATCGACGGGCTCGCCCGGCTGTTCGCCGCCGGCGTTCTCGGCTTCACGCGCGCGGTGACGCGGAGCCGGCTCAAGTCGATCTTGGTGGTAGGCGTGATCTGCGGCGCCACCGCGGCGGCGACGTATCAGTTCTTGCCCAAGCTCGATTACCTGCCGAGCGGCAACCGCAACCTGGTGTTCGGATTCATCCTGCCGCCGCCCGGCTACAACCTCGCAACCACGCGCGAGATCGCGACCAACATCGAGGCCGCGGTACTGCCCCATCTCGCCAGCGAAACGGGAGCCGAATCGGCGCCGGGCGAGCCGCCCAAGGTGAGCCGCTTCTTCTTCGTCGCCCACAACGCGCGCACCTTCCTCGGCGCCGCGGCAACCGAGCCCGAGCGCGCGAGCGAGCTGATCCCGCTGTTGCGCAAGCCGGCGTTCCAGGAACCGGGGACCTTCGGCTCGATCAGCCAGTACCCGCTCTTCGGCCGCCAGATCGGCGGCGGCCGCTCGATCGACCTCGACGTCGCCGGGCCCGATCTCGTCGAGATTCTCGACATTGCCCGGCGCGCCATGGGGCTGATCACCGAAGCGATGCCGAGCTCGGAGGGGCACCAGTACCGGCCCGTCCCAGGGCTCGAGCTCGGCGCGCCCGAGCTTCGCATATTGCCCGACGCCGTGCGGCTCGCCGACAACGGCCTGACCGCGACCGACCTCGCGCAGAGCGTCGACGCCTTCAACTCGGGCGTGCGCGTCGCCGAGATCACGGTCGACGGGCGGCGCATCGACCTCACGCTGCAGGGGCCCCGGAACCACGTGGCCGAGACCCAGGGGCTCGCCCAGCTTCCGGTGGTCACGGCGTCGGGGCTGATCCTGCCGTTGAGCTCGCTCGCCACCATCGAACTCACCGCCGGCCCCACCGAGATTCGCCATCGCGACCGGGTACGCACGGTCACGCTCAAGATCACGCCGGCGCCCGGCATGCCGCTCGAGACCGCGATCGAGACCGTGAAGAGCCAGGTCGTCGCGCCGCTCAAGGCCGGGGGCCTGCCCGAAGGCGTGCGCCTCAGGCTTTCGGGCACCGCCGACAAGCTGTTCCAGACCTGGAGCGCGATGCAGCTGTTCCTCCTCATCGCCCTCGCCATCACCTACCTCTTGATGGCGGTGCTGTTCGAGAGCTTCATCTACCCGTTGATCATCATCCTCTCGGTGCCGCTGGCCACCGCGGGCGGCGTCGCCGGCCTCGTCGTCCTCAACCAGTTCGTCTTCCAGCCGCTCGACATGCTGACCATGCTCGGCTTCATCATCCTCATCGGCATCGTCGTCAACAACGCCATCCTGCTCGTGCACCAGACGCTCTACCTGATCCGCGAGGACGGCCACGAGCCGGTCGAGGCGATCGCCGAGGCGACCAAGAACCGCCTGCGGCCGATCTTCATGTCGACGCTGACCAGCGTGTTCGGCATGGCGCCGCTGGTGCTGTTCCCCGGCGCCGGCTCCGAGCTCTACCGCGGCCTCGGCTCGGTGGTGGTGGGCGGGCTATCGCTCTCGGCGGTGCTCACGCTGGCTATCATCCCGCCGCTCCTGAGCCTCGTCTTCGGCCTGCGCCGGCCGCGCGCGAGCGGCGCGGCCGAGGCGGTCGCCGAGATGGCGGCGGCGTGCGCCGCGGAGCCCACCGAAACGAGCCAGCCGGAGCCGCTGCCCGCGCCGGAGGCACCGCCCGCGGTGCGCGCCGTCGCCGGCGAGCACGCGGGCGTCGAGCCCGAGGCGGACGACGACGAGGAACACAAGGTCCTCACCTGGCCCAAGGATGGCCGCGCCTGACGAAGCGCGCGGGTTTCCCGCAATTCTTTAGCTTGCCGGCACGATATCTCTTCGCCGCGTTCGTTCTCGCCATCGCGCTGGCGCCGTCGCTCGCGTCGGCGCAGGCCGACTGCGACGCGCCCGAGCCGGTGTGCGCCGCGCGCGGTGCGGTGTTCGCGCTGTCGTCGCCGTTCGATCCGCTGGCCAGCGCCGTACTCGTCGCGCCCGGCGAGCTGGTCACCAACCGCCACGTCGTCGCCGACGAGACCCGGATCGCGCTGCGTCTCGCCGACGGTCGCCGCATCGAGGGCGAGGTGGTACCCGGCGCGTACCGTGGCGACCTCGTCCTGGTCCGCGTTCCCGGCCTCTCGGGCACGCCGCGGGCCGGCTCGTCGCCATCGTCACCTCGGGCGGCGAAGGGCGCAACGACGCCATCCCCGCTTCGGAA
>JAZFVR010000299.1:0-3562 GCA_036447835.1 Alphaproteobacteria bacterium
CGCGCCTCTACGAGCTCGAGCTCCAGAAGCGCGAGGAGGAGGCGCAGGCCGCGGCGGCGAACAAGAGCGACATCGGCTGGGGGCACCAGATTCGCTCCTACGTGCTGCAGCCCTACCAGATGGTCAAGGACCTGCGCACCGGGGTCGAGACCGGTAACACCGGCGCCGTGCTCGACGGCGACCTCGACGACTTCATGTTCGCCGCGCTCGCCGCGCGCGTCGGCGGCAAGCCGGCGGCTAATACCAAGGATCAACGATAAAGACCCATAGAGACGGTTTCCCGTGGTCTTCGGCCAGGCGCGCCCGGCGCCGCGATGCCGGGGCATCGCAAGCCGGGCGCAACGACGTCCGAAGGCCACGGGAAACCGCCGTTCCGGTCGTGTCCGCGATCCGCCGGAGGGCGTCAGGAAACCTTGACGATGCCCCGCATCGCCTGCGGCTCCCTTGCCTTTCCGGCGGAACGCGGACACGATCTCTATGGGTCTTTATCGTTGATCCTTGGTATTAAGGCGGAGGGCGGGGGAGCGTAACCGCCCGCCCGCATTCGTCCCTCCCTCTTCCTTCGACAGGCTCAGGACGAGGAGATTGTCGGGGTTTCTCCAGGGGCCTCACCCTGAGCTTGTCGAAGGGCGAGGCCTGCCTAGATGATTCGTGGTCTGCGATAGGAGCCCGCTCAACGTCGGCGCGGGGCGAGCCGCGCGAGCCGCACCGGCTCGCCGCCGGGTGGCGCGCGATCGACCATCGGCCCGCCGTGCTTCTGCACCAGGTAGAACCGCTCCGTCGGCGTGCTGTCGGTGACGACGACGGTGACGGTGACGCTTTCCCCCGGCGCGACCCTGGCGCCCGAGAACGTGACCCCGTCGAAGGGCTCGATGATCTCGCGCACCTCGACGTAGCGGTCGGAGACGAACGGCCGCCCCATCTCGGTCGCCTGGCCGAAGGAGAGGCCGTCGTAGTAGGTGCTGTTGTGGCCCAGCACCTCCTGCAGCTCGAGATCGAAGCCGACCCACGGCCGCGGCGTTGCGTTGCGCACGATCTTGGTCAGCGCGAAGCCGGTGCGGTGGTGCGATTCGATCCTGTTGCCGAAGTCCGCCGTGAGGCCGCTGATGGTGATGATCGCCCGGCCGATGTCGCTGATTTCCTCGATCAGCACGAACGGGTCGCCGAGCCGGCCGCTGCCGTAGGCGTCGAGCAACACCACGCCGCCGTGCTCGTCGCTGAAGGTGACGCCGTCGAGCGTGAAGGTGCCGGCCCTCGCCGACGCCGCGAGAACGCAGGCGACGATCATCAGCCCGGCGGCCGTCAGCCTGTTCATGGGATCGCCTGCCGTTCGCTCGCCTCGTTTTCGCCGCGCCGCGACGGCGCCTGCTCAACGCTAGCAGCAACCGCGGCCGCTGGCCATCGGCTCAGCCGGCCACCAGCCGGGCGTGGCGCAGTTCGCGTAATGCCTGACGGGTGATCGACCAGGCGGCGGACAGCTCGATGCCGGCGATGACGCCGCCGACGACGAGGTCGGGCCACGCGCTGGCGGTCGCGAAGACGCCGCCCGCGGCCGCCAGCACCGCGAGGTTGTTGATGGCGTCGTTGCGGCTGCACAGCCACACCGAGCGCATGTTGAGGTCGTCGCCGCGGTGCCAGAACAGAAGCACCGCCGACGCCAGGTTGGCGGTGAGCGCGAGCAGCCCGACGCCGCCCATGGTGGCGGCGTCGGGGAGCGCCGGATCGAAGGCGCGGCGCGAGGCCTCGAACAGCACCCACAGGCCGAACGCGCCCATGCCGGCGCCCTTGACCAGCGCGGCGCCCGCCTTCCACCGCACCGACTTCGCAAGAACATATAACGTCAGCGCGTAAGTTGCCGAGTCGGCGAGAAAATCGAGCGCGTCGGCGAGCAGCGCGGTCGAGACCGCGTACCAGCTGGCGACGATCTCGACGCAGAACATCGTCGCGTTGATCGCCAGCACCAGCACGAGCACGCGGCGCTGGCGCAGGTAGCGTTCGTGGCTCGCGCCCGGGTCGAGGGCGGGGGGCTCGCAGCAGTCCTTCACCGGCCGGGCCCGCTCATCCCGCGTCGTCCGCCGGTTCGGCGACGTGCTCGATCATGTCGCCGAGGACGGTGCGGATGTGCTCGTCGGCGGCCGAGTAGAACACCTGTTTGCCGCGGCGCTCGGCGCGCAGGATGCGCGCGGCACGCAACAGGCGCAGATGGTGGCTCACCAGCGACGGCGAGGCGCCGATGCGCTCGGCGAGCGCCGACACCGAAACCGGCCCGGCGAGGCAGCAAACGACGATCCTGAGACGCGTCGGCTCGCCCAGCAGATGGAAGATCTCGGCGAGCTCCGCCGTCTGGTCGTCGTCGAGTGTGGTGCGCGCCATCGGCGTATCGTCCGCTAACCGGTCAGGGCAGGTGATTATACATGAACACCTATTCATATGAACATTTAATTAACTCCGAACCCGCGCACGGGCCCGTGCTCCCCACGCGTCGGCGCGTTGCCTCGGGCCTCGCCGGGCCGGCGCGCAGGCGCATGACTGCGTTGAGTGAGAGTCATGACTCGCCTTGCGCGACACGTAATATGCTGCGCTTGCGATATATCTTTTTGCGACGCAGTAAGAACAAGGAGTGAAGCCGATGGTGACACGGAGATTCTCGGGACCGCTGGCCTTTGCCGCGGTGATGCTTTTGGTCTCGTTCGCATACGCCGACGCCCAGGTCGCAGGCGAGTGGGGCCACGGCCACATGTGGAATTACGGCTGGGGATGGATGTTCTTCGGCCCGCTGATGATGATCGCCGTGATCGCCGCGGCGGTCGCCGTCGTCGTCCTGCTCGTGCGCTGGCTCGGCGGCGGGCAAATACGTCGCCCGGGATCGGCTGGACGCGGCGCGCTCGACATCCTCGAGGAGCGCTTCGCCCGCGGCGAGATCGACCGCGAGGAGTTCGACGAGCGCAAGCGCGCTCTCACCGAGTGACCGCGCTCAGTCCGCGAGGGGCGCGTAGTAGCCTTCGCGCAAGCCGGCCTGATCTCGCGCGGTGGTGTTGAATGGCGGCTTGAGCGCGCCCTTGAAACGGGCGCGGACGAGGCTGTGATAGGTCGACTCGGGATCGAGCCCGCGCCGGCCGCAGACGTATTCGAACCAGCGCCGTCCGGCGGCGACGTGGCCGATCTCCTCGCGGTAGATGAGTTCGAGTATGGCGGCGCTCTTGGCATCGCCGGCGGCGTGCAATCGCTCGATCATGGCGGGGGTCACGTCGAGGCCGCGCGCCTCGAGCACCAGCGGCACGACGGCGAGACGCGCGGCGAGGTCGTCGGCGGTTGCCTCGGCCGCCTCCCACAGGCCGTCGTGCGCCGGCAGGTCGCCGTAAGCCGCGCCGAGATCGGCGAGGCGCGCGGTGAGCAGGGAGAAGTGCTCGGCCTCCTCGGCGGCGACCGCGACCCAGTCGTCGTAGAACGCACGCGGCAGGCGCTCGTGGGTGAAGCGCGCGACGACGTCCCAGGCGAGGTCGATGGCGTTGAGCTCGATGTGGGCGAGCGCGTGCACGAGCGCGATGCGCGCCGCGCGCGT
>JAZFVR010000300.1:0-5130 GCA_036447835.1 Alphaproteobacteria bacterium
GTCGAGCTCGCCGCGCACCGTGAAATCTCCGTAGTCGATCTCCACCTCGCGCGCCACGCCGTCGGCCTGAAGCAGCATTCCGAGCTCGACGTCGGGTTCGGCTTTCGAGGCCTCGACGTAGAAGAAGGCGAGCCGCACCGGCCACGCGGTCTGTGGCTCCGCGTCGTCGTCGAATGCCGGCATCTGCATAGGTTTTCCGATGAAAGCGCTGACGTGGTTGGGATTGTCGAGGGTCGAGCCGTCGAAAACGATGCGCGAGAAATGCCTCTCGCCGGCCTTGGCGTGGGCGATCAACTGCTCGGTGTGCCGCGACGGAAACACGGTGCCCGGCGGCAACCGAATCGTGATTTCATCGGGCTTGTTCAGGTGGGCGACGCCCCCTTGGTCGCCGGTCAACTCGGCGCGCCCGCTGAGCTCCTCGATCGTGCCGCCATCGCGCCGGGTTTCCTGCTCGAACCGGAAGCGGTTGCCGTCCTTCGATTCCCAGCTCGTGAAGCTGGTATACGAGCGAACCTCGACGCCCGAGAAATCGACGATGCGAAAGGCGATGCGCTGCTCGACGGTCCAGCCGTCGCAAACGTCGGCGACGTGCAGCGCCATGCGCCCGTCGAGCTGTGCTACGTCGCTGCGGAACGCCGAGGAGACGAGACGCATTGTGTAGACGCCGCGATGGGAGACGAGGTCGGCGCGCGCCGCGCCGGAAAACGCGAGGCACGCGGCGAAGGCGACGGCGAGGCGTAACGGAACCCTGCTGAGCATGGCGCGCATGGCGGGTGTAAACTCGCTGGAGCGGCGCCGCGGGGTGTCGGCGACGCGCCGGTCGATGCTGTAAGGATGGGCCCCGGGACGCGCATCCGTCAACTCATGAAACGCTCCCGCGGCGTCGAGGCCAGCCATTTCGGGCGTCGAACCGCCGGCGATCGCCGATTTGTGACTGGCAGTTCCTGCCACGCACCTGCGCCGATGCCTCACGAAGAACACGAGTAAAATCAATGGGTTGTCTATTGGCATGCGGTTTGCTTTGAGTACGGCGAAGTCCTTCGGAACGACGACCGATGGGCGCCCCGAAGCATAAGGCAACGCGATGACGCAGCAGCATGGAGTGGCGGCCCGGCAAACCGCCGAGTTGATCGAGAACGTCGGCATCATCGCCGATCGTCTGCTCGCCGCCTGCACCCTGGGCCCGGGCGTGGACACCGTCGACCCGAGACTCTTGCCCGAGCAGGCGCTGATCGTCGCCGCCGGCGACACCGCCGAAAACCCGCTCGCCCAGGCCGACGCCAACATGTACCGCAACAAGCGGGCCAAGCCGCGCATCCGCCACGCCTGGCGCCGCCGCAAGGCCTGAGCCGGCGCTCCTCGCGGTGCGCCGTTGGCGGTGCGCCGTTGGCGGTGCGCACTGGACGCCGGTATAATGCGCCCATGCGTTTCCCGCGCGCGATCCGCCTCGACGATTCCGACAGCCGCATATTCGAGCGCGCCGCCGACCCCGGCGAGTGGGCGGTGCCCGGCAGCTTCGCCTTTGCCGACGTGACGCCCGAGGAGTTGGCCGGCAAGCGGCGCCAAGCCTTCGCGCAAGGCTTCCTCGGCACGCGCAGCTTCGGCCGCACCACGCTCGTCGAGGTCGCCGAGATCGACGCCAAAGATTTCGAGGACGTGATCGAGCGGCTCGCGCTCCACTTCATCAGCGACTACGGCGCCCCCGATCTCGCCGCCGCGCGGCCGCCGGCGCGCGCCGAGGCCGAGTTCGCCGCCGGCCTCTGCGATCACAAGCTCCACACGCTGCTCGTGCTCGAACGCGAGTTCACCGTCGAAGGCGTCGTCGACCGCTTCCGCGTGGTCGCGCCGCGCGCCTCCGCCCACGCCAAAATCTGGTCGATCGACGACGATTGAGGCACCCCGGCGCGCGTTTGACAGCGCCGCCATAAGCCATTAGACCAGCGGCGAAAGCGTCGACCAACGCAAGCGGAGGACAGTGCTCATGGCCGGCACCATCGACACGCGACTCGCCGAGCTCGGCATCGAGCTGCCCGAAGCCGCGGCCCCGGCCGCCAACTACGTGCCCTACGCCGTCACCGGCAACCAGGTGTTCGTCTCCGGCCAGGTGACGGTGTGGAACGGCGAGTTCAAGTTCGTCGGCCGGTTGGGCGCGGACTACGACGCCGAAGCAGGCTATCAGGCGGCGCGCCTGTGCGGCCTCAATATCATCGCCCAGGTCAAGGCGGCCTGCGGCGGCGACCTCGACCGCGTGGTGCGCTGCGTCAAGCTCGGCGGCTTCGTCAACTCGACGGCCGATTTCACCGACCAGCCCAAGGTGGTCAACGGCGTCTCCGACCTCATGGTCGAGGTGTTCGGCGACAAGGGCCGCCACGCGCGCTTCGCCGTCGGCGCGCCGACGCTTCCCCTCGGCGTCGCGGTGGAGGTCGACGCGGTCTTCGAGATCGCGTGAGCGCCGCCATGAACGGCGGCGACGCGCTGGTCGCTACGCTGCTTGCGCATGGAATCGAGACGGCGTTCTGCGTTCCCGGCGAGAGCTACCTCGCCGTTCTCGAGGCGCTGAGACGCGAGCGCGATCGTATCAGGCTGATCACCACCCGCCACGAGGGCGGAGCGTCCTTCGCCGCCGAGGGCTACGGCAAGCTCACCCGGACACCCGGCGTGGTCTTCGTCACCCGCGGCCCCGGCGCGACCAACGCCGCGATCGGCGTCCACACGGCGGCGCAGGACTCGACGCCGCTGGTGCTGTTCATCGGCCAGGTGCCGACCGCGCATAAGGGCCTCGAGGCGTTCCAGGAGATCGACTACGAAGCGATGTTCGGCACCATCGCCAAGGCGGTCTACGAGCCGTCGGCGCCCGCAGAGGTGGCCGCGGCGACGGCAAAGGCGCTGGCGCTGGCGATGAGCGGCCGGCCCGGCCCGGTGGTGGTGTCACTGCCCGAGGACGTGACCGAGGGCGACGCCGGCGATGCCGCGGTTCCCGGCCCGACGCCGCGGCCCGCCACGGCCGCTGATGCGCAAGCCGTGGCCCGCGCCGCCGGGCTGATCGCCACGGCGAAGCACCCGGTGGTCGTTGCAGGCGAGCTGGTGGCGTTCGAGGGCGCCCACGAATCCCTTGCCCGCTTCGCCACCGCCTCGGGCGCCGCGGTCGCCACCGCCTTCCGCCGCCAGGACAGCTTCGACAACGACGATCCCGCCTACATCGGTCATTTCGGCCTCGGCCGTGGGCCGTACCAGCGCGAGGCGTGGGCCGAGTGCGATCTGGTCGTCCTCGCCGGCAGCCGGCTCGACGCCATCACCAGCGAGGACTATACGCTGATCCGCGACGACCAGACGCTGATTCACATCTATGTCGACGAAACGGTCATCGGCCGCACCGCCAAGGCCGACGTGGCCCTCGTCGGTGACGTGGGGCCGGCGCTCGACGCGCTCGCCGACGCCCTGCCGCCGCCGGCCAACGAGCGCGCCCGGTGGCGCGACGGCGTCAACCAGGCGTATCGCCGCTTTCGCGGCGGCGGGCCGGCGGCGCTCGGCGACGTCGACATGGCGGCGGTGGTCGCGGCGGTGGCCGCGCGCCTCGAAGGCCACGACCACGTCATCACCAACGACGGCGGCAACTTCGGAAGCTGGGTGCACCGCCATTTCCCCTACACCCGCCCCTACAGCCAGCTCGGCCCCACCGCGGGCGCCATGGGCGCCGGCGTCCCCTACGGCGTCGCGGCGAAGCTGGCGCGCCCCGAGGCCGCCGCGATCACCTTCGTCGGCGACGGCGGTTTCCTGATGACCGGCCAGGAGCTCGCCACCGCGGTGATGGAGAGCCTCGCGATCAAGATCGTCGTCTGCGACAACGGCGCCTACGGCACTATCCTCATGCACCAGCACCGCCTCGCCGGCTCCGGCAACTACCACGGCGTGGCGCTCGAGAACCCCGATTTCGCCGCCCTCGCCCGCGCTTACGGCGTGCCCGCGTGGACGGTCACGGAGACCGCCGGCTTCGCGCCCGCCTTCGACGAAGCGCTCGCCCACGACGGCCCGGCACTGATCCACGTCAAGACCGACATCCGCGACATCTCGGCGTTCGGCCCGCTCGAGCCGTGACGCGGGGTTGCCGGCGGCGCAGCGCGTGCCACATTGCCGGGATGAAGCCTGGCTCCGGCGAGCGCGCCCATGGGTGACAGCGACCGACCGCCCTTCCTCGCCCGCCTCCTCGGCGGCATCGGCGAGGTCCCGGCCGCCGATTGGGACGCCTGCACCGGCAAGGACAACCCTTTCGTCGCCCACGCCTTCCTCGCCGCGCTCGAGGATTCGGGCTCGGCGACGGCCGAGACCGGCTGGGCGCCGCATCATCTGGTGGTCGAGGACGCCGCCGCGCGCATCGTCGCCGTAGCGCCGATGTATCTCAAGTCGCACTCCTACGGCGAGTACGTCTTCGACCACGCCTGGGCCGACGCTTACGAACGCGCCGGCGGGCGCTACTACCCCAAGCTCCAGGTGGCGGTGCCGTTCACCCCGGTCACCGGCCCGCGGCTGCTGGTGCGCCCCGGCCCGGCCAGCGAGGCCGTGACCGAGGCCGTCATCGCCGGCCTGGTGCGGATCGGCGAGCGCACGGGCGTCTCGTCGCTGCACGTGACCTTCCCCACCGAGGCCGAGTGCCGCCGCCTCGCCGCCGCCGGGTTCCTCACGCGCACCGGGCGCCAGTTCCACTGGGCCAACCCCGGCTACGCCGACTTCGACGACTTCCTCGGCGCGCTCGCCTCGCGCAAGCGCAAGACCGTGAGACGCGAGCGGCGCGACGCGCTCGCCGCCGGACTCGAAATCGAGACGCTGACGGGAAATGAAATCAACTCAACGCATTGGGATGCGTTCTTCGAGTGCTATATCGCGACGAGCGACGACAAATGGGGCTACCCCTATCTCACCCGCGCATTCTTCGAACGCCTCGGCGAGACCATGGCCGAGCGCGTGGTGCTGGTGCTGGCGTCGCGCGACGGCCGCATCATCGCCGGCGCCTTCAACATGCTCGGCGGCGACACGCTCTACGGCCGCAACTGGGGCGCAATCGAATACCACCCGTTCCTGCACTTCGAGCTGTGCTACTACCGCGCCATCGACTTCGCCATCGAACGCGGCCTC
>JAZFVR010000301.1:0-3908 GCA_036447835.1 Alphaproteobacteria bacterium
ACCGATCACCGGAGACGATGCCATGAAACTCGAAGGCTCGTGTCACTGCGGCGCGGTGCGGTTCACGGTCGATTCGCGCACGCCGTATCCGTTCATGCGCTGCTACTGCTCGATCTGCCGCAAGACCGCGGGCGGCGGCGGTTACGCGATCAACGTCATGGGCGAGGCGGCGACGCTCGAGGTCGACGGCGAGGACAACCTCGCAGTCTACCGCGTCGCGCTCGCGCGCACCGCCGAAGGCGAAGGCGCCGACCGGGGCGAGCGCGCGCCCGCGCAGCGGCGCTTCTGCAAGCTGTGCGGCAGCGCGCTGTGGGTCTCCGATCCGCGCTGGCCCAAGCTCGTGCACCCTTTCGCCAGCGCCATCGACACGCCGCTGCCGAGCCCGCCCGAGACGGTCCACATGCTGCTCGATTCGAAGCCCTCCTGGGTCGCGGTGCCGGAGGCCGACACAGACAGTCACTTCGCCGGCTACCCCGACGAGTCGATCGAGGACTGGCACCGCAACCGGGGACTCTACGAGACCGGGTAGGCGGCAACGACGGCGCGCGATTGACTTGCAGTGCCGGGCGTTTAGAATTGACCGCGGTACGTCGTGCGAGAGGGCGCGGCGCGGCTTTGGGGTGGAGTGACATGTCGCAAGTCGAGAGACCGCTCTCGCCTCATCTGCAAATCTACAAGCCGCAACTCACATCCGTTCTCTCGATCTTCCACCGCCTCACCGGCGTTGCCCTCGGCGGCGGCGCGCTGCTCTTCACCTGGTGGCTGCTGGCGGCGGCGTACGGCCCCGGGGCGTACGCGTACGCGCAGGCGTTCTTCGCCACGTGGTTCGGCCAGCTGGTGTTGCTCGGCTTCTCCTTCGCGCTCTTCTACCACCTGTGCAACGGCGTCCGGCACCTGTTCTGGGACGCCGGTTTCGGCCTCGACATCGAAATCGTCTACCGCTCGGGCTGGGCGATGCTGCTCGCCTCGGTGCTGCTCACCTTCGGCGTCTGGGCGGCGGCCTTCTTCATGGGGTGGTGAGATGAGCCTGCGAACGCCCTTGGGTCGGGTGCGCGGCCTCGGCGCCGCCGGCGAAGGCACCGGCCACTGGTGGGCGCAGCGCCTCACGGCGGTGGCGCTGGTGCCGCTGAGCTTCGTGTTCGTCTTCCTGGTGATCCTGTTCAAGGGCGCGAGCCACGCCGACGTGGTGGTGACCATGGCCAACCCGCTGATCGCGGTGATCTTGCTGCTGTTCATCGTCGCCGGCTTCTACCATCTCAAGCTCGGGATCCAGGTGGTGGTCGAGGACTACGTCCACCACGAAGGCGTCAAGACCGCCATTCTGGTGGCCAACGCGTTCGGTTGCATCGTGCTCGGCACGGCCTGCATCTTCGCCGTGCTCAAGCTCGCGTTCGCGGGTTGACGGCGATGGCGCCCGCCTACCCGATCACCGATCACCTCTACGACGTCGTCGTCGTCGGCGCCGGCGGCGCCGGCCTGCGCGCGACCATGGGCATGGCGGTGCAGGGGCTGAAGACCGCGTGCCTGACCAAGGTTTTCCCCACGCGCAGCCACACCGTCGCCGCGCAAGGCGGCATGAGCGCGGCGCTCGGCAACATGGGCGAGGACGACTGGCGCTGGCACATGTACGACACGGTCAAGGGCTCCGACTGGCTCGGCGACCAGGACGCGATCGAATACATGTGCCGCGAGGCGGCGGCCGCGGTGATCGAGCTCGAGCACTTCGGGGTGCCGTTCTCGCGCACCGCGGACGGCAAGATCTACCAACGCGCCTTCGGCGGCATGAGCACGCAATTCGGCAAGGGCCAGGCGATGCGCACCTGCGCCGCCGCCGACCGCACCGGGCACGCCATCCTGCACACGCTCTACCAGCAGTCGCTCAAGCACGACGCCGAGTTCTTCGTCGAGTACTTCGCCCTCGACCTGATCATGGATTCGGAAGGCGTGTGCCGCGGCGTCATGGCGTGGAACCTCGACGACGGCACCATCCACCGCTTCCGCGCCCATGTGGTGGCGCTGGCGACCGGCGGCTACGGGCGCACCTACTTCTCATGCACCTCGGCGCACACCTGCACCGGCGACGGCAACGGCATGGTGCTGCGCGCGGGCCTCCCCTTGCAGGACATGGAGTTCGTGCAGTTCCACCCCACCGGCATCTACGGCGCCGGCTGCCTGATCACCGAGGGCTCGCGCGGCGAGGGCGGCTACCTCACCAACTCGGAAGGCGAGCGCTTCATGGAGCGCTACGCGCCCACCGCCAAGGACCTCGCCTCGCGCGACGTGGTCAGCCGGGCGATGACCATCGAGCTGCGCGAGGGGCGCGGCGTCGGACCGGAGAAGGACCACATCCACCTTCACCTCGAGCACCTCGGCGCCGAACTCCTCGACGAGCGCCTGCCGGGCATCTCGGAGACCGCCAAGATTTTCGCCGGCGTCGACGTGACGCGCGAGCCGATCCCGGTGCTGCCGACGGTGCACTACAACATGGGCGGCATCCCGACCAACTACCACGGCGAGATGGTGATGTTGAAGAACGGCGACGCCGACGCCGTGGTCTCCGGCGTGATGGCGATCGGCGAGGCGGCTTGCGTCTCGGTGCACGGCGCCAACCGCCTGGGCTCGAACTCGCTCCTCGACATCGTCGTCTTCGGCCGCGCGGCGGCATTGCGCGCCGGCGATCTGGTCAAGCCGGGCGCGCTCCACAAGCCGCTCTCGAACGGCGCCGGCGAGGAGAGCCTGGCGCGGCTCGACAAGCTGCGCCACGCCAACGGCTCGCGGCCGACGGCCCGGATCCGCCTCGACATGCAGCGGGTAATGCAGAGCTACTGCGCCGTCTTCCGCACCGGCGATGTGCTCGAGGAAGGCGTGAGCAAGCTCGCCGAGGTGTGGAAATCGTTCGCCGACGTCGCCGTCAGTGACCGATCGATGATCTGGAACTCGGACCTCGTCGAGACCTGGGAGCTCGACAACCTGCTGCGCCAGGCGGTGGTGACGATTCACTCGGCGCACAACCGCACCGAAAGCCGCGGCGGCCACGCGCGCGAGGACTATCCCGAGCGCGACGACGAAAACTGGCTCAAGCACACGCTCGCGTGGCTCGATGACGACGGCGCGCCGCGCATCGATTACCGTCCGGTCCATCTCTACACGCTCACCGACGAGGTCCAGACGTTCCCGCCCAAGCCGCGGGTCTACTGACGGCCCGGCGGCGCGGGCGAATCACTTTCGAGGGGTCCAATGGCCGAGTTCACGCTGCCCGCAAACTCAAAGGTTCGCCCCGGGACGACGCATCCGGCGCCCGCCGGGGCCAAGACCGTCAAGCGCTTCAAGATCTATCGCTGGGACCCCGATGCGGGCGAGAACCCGCGCCTCGACGCCATCGACATCGACGTCGACGACTGCGGGCCGATGGTTCTCGACGCGCTGATCAAGATCAAGAACGAGATCGACGCGACGCTCACCTTCCGCCGTTCGTGCCGCGAGGGCATCTGCGGCAGCTGCGCCATGAACATCGACGGCACCAACACGCTCGCCTGCACCAAGCCGATTGACGAGGTCAGGGGCGCCGTCAAGGTCTACCCGCTGCCGCACCTGCCGGTGGTCAAGGACCTGGTGCCCGACCTCACCAACTTCTACGCCCAGTACGCTTCGATCAAGCCGTGGTTGCAGGCGCGCACGCCGCCGCCCGACCGCGAGCGGCTGCAGTCGAAGGACGAGCGCGAGAGGCTCGACGGCCTCTACGAATGCATCCTGTGCGCGTGCTGCTCGACGAGCTGCCCGAGCTACTGGTGGAACGACGAGCGCTACCTGGGCCCGGCGATCCTCTTGCAGGCCTATCGCTGGATCGTCGACAGCCGCGACGAGTTCACCGGCGAGCGCCTCGACGACCTCGAGGACCCGTTCCGCCT
>JAZFVR010000302.1:0-8300 GCA_036447835.1 Alphaproteobacteria bacterium
GCAGGGAGCGGGCCTGTGGCCGTATTCAGCGCACCGGAATTCGACGACCACGAGCAGGTCGTCTTTTGCCGCGATCGAGCGACCGGCCTGAAGGCGATCATCGCCGTCCACGACACGACGCTCGGGCCTGCGCTCGGTGGCTGCCGCATGTGGCCCTACGGCTCGGAAGAGGACGCGCTCACCGACGTGCTGCGTCTGAGCCGCGCCATGACCTACAAGCACGCGCTCGCGGCGACCCGGCAGGGTGGCGGCAAGGCGGTGATCATCGGCGACCCCAAGCGCGACAAGACGCCGGCATTGCTCCACGCATTCGGCCGTTGCGTCGACGGCCTTTCGGGCCGCTACATCGCGGCCGAGGACGTCGGCACCTCGCCCGACGACATGGCGCATGTGCGCCAGGCGACGCCGCACGTCGCCGGCCTCGCGCAAGGCAGCGGTGATCCCTCGCCGGTCACCGCTTACGGCGTGTTCTGCGGCATCAGGGCCGCGGTTCGCCACAAGCTCGAACGCGACGATCTCGTCGGCGTGCGGGTGGCGGTACAGGGGCTCGGCCACGTGGGATTCGCCCTGTGCGGCTATTTGCACGAGGCGGGCGCGCGCCTCTACGTCGCCGATATCGACGCCGAGGCCGTGGAGCGCGCCGCCAATGCCTACGCTGCGGCGTCGGTGAGATGCGAAGAGATCCTCGGGCTCGCGGTCGACGTCATCGCGCCATGCGCGCTCGGCGGCGTGCTCAACGGCGAAAGCATTCCACGGGTTCGGGCGTCGATCGTCGCCGGCGCGGCCAACAACCAGCTCGCTTGCGAGGACGACGGCCGTGCCTTGCGCGCCCGTGGCATTCTCTACGCGCCCGATTACGCGATCAACGCCGGCGGCGTCATCAACATCACCTTCGAGGGCGAACGCTACGACCACGGCGCGGCGATGCGCCGAACCGCTGAAATCTACGACACGATGCTGGAGATTTTCCGCCGCGCCGATGCCGAAGCCCTGCCCACCAACGTGGTCGCCGACCGCATGGCGCTCGAGCGCATCGAAGCGGCGCGCAAGGAGCAGGCGGCTACGCCAGATTGATCCGCATGTGCTCGCGCGCGACGAGCGCGCCGATCCACGTTGCCCGCGCGGTGCTCTCGAGCTCCTCCATGAACAGGTCCTCGTGGTCCGGGTCGTGGTGGAAGATCGCCAGGCTCTTGACTTGGGCGGCCCGGCACAGGCGCACCCCTTCCTGCCAGGTCGAGTGACCCCAGCCGATCTTGGCCGGAAACTCCTTGTCGGTGTATGTCGAGTCGTAGATCACCAGGTCGGCCCCCTCGATGAGGCCGAGGATCGTCTGGTCCGGTTTGCCGATGACGTGCTCGGTATCGGTGACGTAACACAGCGCCTTGCCCGCGTATTCGATGCGGTAGCCCGTGGCCCCGTTGGGGTGGTTGAGCGGGGCCGTGCGAATCCTGACCTTCTTGTTGGCGGGCAGGGCGAAACTGTCGCCGGCGCGGAAGTCCTCGAACGTCATCTTGGCGCACATCGCCTCGATCGGCACGGGAAAGGTCGGATTCGTCATCTGGCCGGCGAGGACGCCGCGGATGCCACCCGAATCGATGAGATGCCCGGCCATGATCTGGAAAGTGTGGTCCTCGCGGAACGCCGGCGAGAAGAACGGGAACCCGTTGATGTGGTCCCAATGGGTGTGCGACAGCAGGATGTTCGCTCTCTTGACGTTCTTGCGCATCAGCCAGTGGCCGAGGTTGCGGATGCCGGTCCCGGCGTCGAAGATCAGTCGCGTGCCGCCGCAGGCGACCTCGATACAGCTGGTGTTGCCGCCGAAGGCGATGTGGCTCGCCGACGGGCAGGCGATGCTTCCGCGCACGCCCCAGAACTTCAGCTTGAAGCTCATCGAACGCTCCTCATGATCCACCGGCACAAAGCGCGGCGAGTTTCGCGTGTAAATAGCGCATTAGTCTAAAGTGTCAAACAAATGAATTGCGGAATCCAAGCGCAACGTCGAAAAAATTCCTCGCGCCTTTGTTGGTCGTTTTGCGGAAACACGGTCCGATCCGCTTACGAAGCTTTGTGTTCGAACATTGCACTCCCCGGCATTTCGCGATTCGACCGTCTAGATTGCCCCTTAAATCTTAATGAATTGTTTGTCCCCGTTCGCCTGATCGGGCGCGGGTTCGTGCGTCGCGGCGTGTCGATCGGACGTTTTCGCGCCTCCGGCTGTTTCCTCAACGTGGTTAATCTACTCGTCATCGCCGCTTTGGCCAGTGACGGCGATCACATTTCTTCGCCCAGCTCGAGATTCTTTTGTCGAGCGATCAATCGATCGCGTGCGATTTGCGCTTGCGCGACCCGCCCGCCGGGCGCAAGAATTCGCGCCGACCGGGGGAGGTGCGAATGGCCGATTCGGCGGCGACGCGCAGGGTGATCGAGACGGCGACGGCGACGTTCGAGGCATACGATCTCGAAGGGCCGCTGCAGCCCGAGCTGAGCTGGCTGCCGTTGAGCTACGACCGTGCCAGCGGCGAAGGCTGCTACCTGATGCGCTTTGCGCCGGGCGCGGTGACGATCGCGCACGAACACGAGGGCGTCGAGGATTTCCTGATCCTCGAGGGCACGCTCACCGACAGCGACGGCACCGTTTTCCATGCCGGTGATTTCGTCAGCTTCGCGGTCGGCACGCGCCATCATTCGTGGTCCGAGGGGGGCTGCCTGATCGCCGTTTTCGAGTGGGGAAAGAAGACGGAGCAAGGAGCGTAACGCGGCACGATGCCCGTGCATCTCGTCAAGATGGCGGTGGGCGTCGACGACGTCGACACGCTGAGGCGGATCCAGGCTGAGCGCCTCCGCGTGCGCGAGGACGGCGCCGGGGCGGTGGTCTGCCACCGCACCCGCTTTCGCCCCCGGCGCGCGCGCGACGTGGTCGCCGACGGCTCGATGTATTGGGTGATCAAGGGCTACATCCGGGCCCGTCAGAACGTCGACGAGATCGTCAGCATCATCGTTGACGACGGCGAGGCGTACTGCGAGCTGCGCCTCGACCCGACGCTGGCGCGCACCGAGCCGCGACCGGTGCGCGCCTTCCAGGGCTGGCGCTATCTTGACGGGCGGGCGGCGCCGCCCGATCTGACATGCGATCCAGGCGGTGACCAGGCGCCGCCCGAGATGGCGGTCGAGCTGCGCCGCCTCGGCCTGTTGTGAACCCCGCGGGCGTTCCGGCCCGCTCCCGTTTCCCTTCGATGCGATTCCGCCGATGACGAAGCCACCCAATGTTCTCTTCATCACCCCCGACCAGTGGCGCGGCGAGTGCCTTTCGGCGCGCGGCCACCCTACGGTGAAGACCCCGCATCTCGACGCGCTCGCCGCCGACGGCGTCATGTTCACCAGTCACTACGCGCAATGCTCGCCGTGCGGGCCGAGCCGGGCGTCGCTGCTCACCGGTATGTATCTCATGAACCACCGCTCGGTGCGCAACGGCACGCCGCTCGATGCGCGCTTCACCAACCTCGCGCTCGAGGCGCGCAAGGCGGGCTACGACCCGGCGCTGGTCGGCTACACCGACACCTCGGTCGATCCGCGGAAACACGCCGCCGACGATCCCGTGCTCGCGCGCGGCTACGAAGGCGTGCTGCCGGGGTTCCGGCCCCTCGTACTCATGCCCACCGAGCCGGTCGAGTGGGTCGCGTATCTCGCCGCCAAGGGCTACGACGTGCCTTCGCGCCCCTTCGACATGCTGGGGCCCGAGGGCGGACGAACCGACGTCGGCGGCTTCGCGCCCTTCGACGCGCCGGCGCGCTACCGCGCCGAGGACAGCGACACCGCCTTCTGCACCGATCACGCGCTGCGCTACATCGCCGAGAACGGCGACAGGCCGTGGTTCCTCCACCTCGTTCTGCTCAAGCCGCATCCGCCGTATATCGCCCCCGACCCCTACCACAAGCTCTATCGCGCCGACGACGTTCCCGGCTTCACCCGCGCCGCGAGCGCCGAGGAGCAAGCGCGCCAACACCCCTTCATGGCGTTCAGCCTGCGGAGCACACGCAGCGTCGCCCACCTCGACGAGGGCGAGCAGCGGCGCATGCGCGCCACCTATTTCGGCATGATGACCGAGGTCGACCATCACATCGGCCGCGTCGTCTCGTACCTCAAGGAGCAGGGGCTCTACGACAACACCCTGATCGTCGTGACCAGCGACCACGGCGACAACCTCGGCGATCACTGGCAGGTGGGCAAGAACACCTACCACGACACCACCTTCTACGTGCCGCTGATCATCCGATCACCCGGCGAGGCATACGACGGTCCGCGTGGGCACGTCGTCGACGCCTTCACCGAGAACGTCGACGTGATGCCGACCATCCTCGACCTCATCGGATGCGAGGTGCCGGTCCAATGTGACGGCCACGCGCTGACGCCGTTCCTCACCGGTCATGTGCCCGGGGAGTGGCGCGACGCGGTGCACTGGGAGTACGACTTCCGCGAGGTCGACGACGACCGCGCCGAGGTCGAACTCGGCCTCACCTTCGACCAGTGCACGCTGGCGGTGACCCGCGACCGGCGTTACAAATACGTACACTTCAGCGGCCTGCCGCCACTGTTCTTCGACGTCCGCGACGACCCCGGCGAGCTCGACGACCTGGCTGGGGACCCGGCTTACAGCGCCACCGTTCTCGAATACGCGCAGAGGATGCTATCGTGGCGCATGGTCCACGGCGAACGCACGCTGACCGGCGTGAAGCTGAAACCCGACGGGGTGGTGGAGCTGTCGCGAGCCCGAAGATGAGCGACGAAGCGGATCCCGGAGACGCTCCGGGGCCGATGATCTTCGCCCGGCGGCCCAATCCTCCCGATACCCTGCGCGCGGCGATCCGCGACGCCTACCGCGCCGACGAGACCGCTTGTGTCGATGCGTTGATCGCCGAGGCCGATCTCCCGGCCGACGCGCGCGGGCGCGTCGCCGCGCGCGCCGCCGAGCTCGTCGCCAAAGTGCGCGCCGGCCGCCGCGGCGTCGGCGGGATCGACGCCTTCCTGCACGAATACGGGCTGTCGAGCCAGGAAGGGGTGGTGCTCATGTGCCTTGCCGAGGCGCTGCTGCGCATCCCCGACGGCGAGACCGCGAACCGCCTCATCCGCGACAAGCTCGGCGGCGCCGACTGGAAGCGGCACCTCGGCCACAGCGACTCGCTGTTCGTCAACGCCTCGACCTGGGGTCTCATGCTGACCGGGCGCATCGTGCGCCTCGAGCCCGGCCTCGCCGGCGACGTCGCCTCGGCGCTCGGCCAGCTCGTCGCCCACAGCGGCGAGCCGGTGATCCGCCAGGCGCTGATGCAGGCGATGCGCATTCTCGGCCGCCAATTCGTCATGGGGCGGACGATCGGCGAGGCGATCGAACGCGCGCGGCCGGCGGAGAAGGAGGGCTACCGCCATTCGTTCGACATGCTCGGCGAGGCGGCGCGTACCATGGCCGACGCCGAGCGCTACCTCGCCACCTACCTCGCGGCGATCGAGGCGGTGGGCGCGGCGGCGACCGGCGACAGCGTGTTCGCGCGCGCCGGCGTGTCGGTGAAGCTGTCGGCGATCCACCCGCGATTCGAGTTCGCGCAGCACGACCGGGTGATGGGCGAACTGGCACCGCGGCTGCTCGACCTTGCGCGCCACGCCAGGGCCGAGGGCATCGGTCTCACCGTCGATTCCGAGGAGGCCGACAGGCTCGAACCCACCCTCGATGTCTTCGCCGAGGTCTACGGCGATCCTTCGCTCGACGGCTGGGAGGGCCTGGGCCTCGCGCTGCAGAGCTACCTGAAGCGGAGCGTCTTCGTCATCGACTGGCTCGCCGCGCTCGCCCGGCGCCACGGCCGGCGCATCCCCTTGCGTCTCGTCAAGGGCGCCTACTGGGACACCGAGATCAAGCGCTGCCAGGAGCGCGGCCTCGACGGCTACCCGGTGTTCACGCGCAAGGCCTCGACCGACGTCTCGTTCATCGCCTGTGCGCGCAGGATCTTCGCCGTCACCGACGCTTTCTATCCGCAGTTCGCCACCCACAACGCGCACACCCTCGCCACCGTGCTCGAGCTCGCCGGCGGCAGCCGCGATTTCGAGTTTCAGCGCCTGCACGGCATGGGCGAGGCGCTCTACAACGAGGTCGTGGGCACCGATCGGCTCGACGTTGCGTGCCGCGTCTATGCGCCGGTCGGCAGCCACGAGGAGCTGCTGCCCTATCTCGTGCGCCGGCTGCTCGAGAACGGCGCCAACACCTCTTTCGTCAACCGTATCGTCGACGACAAGGCGCCGATCGCCGAGATCGTCGCCGAGCCGGTCGATCACCTGCGCGCGCTCGGCGCCAAGCCGCATCCGCGCATCCCGTTGCCCGCGCAGCTCTATGGCGACGAGCGCGCGAACGCGCGCGGCGTCGACCTGAGCGACGCCAACCAGATCGAATCCCTGGCCGTTGCGATGGGCGAAGCGCTCGCCGAGCGCCCGAGAGCGGCGCCGATCGTCGGTGGTGTCGAAAACGACAAGGGCGCGCCGCGCAAGCTGCGCGACCCGGCCGACCGCCGCCGTGTCGTCGGCGCGGTGATCGAGGCCGACGCCGACACGGTCGAGCGGGCGCTCATGCGCGCCAGCCGCGCCGCGGGCGAGTGGGCGGCGACGGAGACGGAAGAGCGCGCCGCCTGCCTCGACCGCATGGCCGCGCTCCTCGAGGAGCGCATGGCGCAGGCGATGGCGATCTGTGTCCGCGAGGCGGGCAAGACGATCGCCGACGCGCTCGCCGAGGTGCGCGAGGCGGTCGACTTCTGCCGCTACTACGCCGCCCGCGCCCGCGCCGACTTCGCCCGGCCGCAGGAGCTTCCCGGCCCCACCGGCGAGACCAACCAGGTCTCGCTCCACGGCCGCGGCGTGTTCGTCTGCATCAGCCCGTGGAACTTCCCGCTCGCCATCTTCACCGGCCAGGTGAGCGCCGCGCTCGTCGCCGGCAACGCGGTGATCGCCAAGCCGGCAGAGCAAACGCCGCTGATCGCCGCCTTCGCGGTGCGCCTGCTGCACGAGGCGGGGGTTCCCGGCGACGTGCTGCAGCTGCTTCCCGGCGGCGGCGAGACCGTGGGCGCGGCGTTGGTCGACGACGGCCGCGTCGCCGGCGTGGCGTTTACCGGCTCGACCGAGACCGCCTGGGCGATCAACCGCGCGCTCGCCGCCCGCGACGGTCCGATCGTTCCGCTGATCGCCGAGACCGGCGGCCAGAACGCGATGATCGTCGATTCGACGGCGTTGCCCGAGCAGGTCATCGCCGACGCGCTGACCTCGGCCTTCGGCAGCGCCGGCCAGCGCTGCTCGGCGTTGCGCGTGATGTTTGTCCAGGAGGAGATCGCGCCGCGCCTTCTCGACATGCTGGCCGGCGCCATGGCCGAGCTCCGCGTCGGCGACCCGGCGCTGCTCGCCACCGACGTCGGCCCGGTCATCGACGCCGACGCCAAGGCGGCGCTCGACGCGCACGCCGAGAACATGGCGCGCGACTTCCACCTCGTCCACCGCGTGGAATTGCCGCCGGAGACGGCGCACGGCACCTTCGTCGCGCCGCACGCCTTCGAGATCGACCGGCTGGCGCGGCTCGAGCGCGAGGTCTTCGGCCCCATGCTGCACGTCGTCCGCTACGGCGCCGAGCGGCTCGATTCGGTGATCGAGGCGATCAACCACACCGGCTACGGGCTCACCCTCGGCATCCACAGCCGCATCGACGAGATGGCGCGCTACGTCGCCGGGCGCGTTCACGCGGGCAACGCCTACGTCAATCGCAACATGATCGGCGCCGTCGTCGGCGTGCAACCGTTCGGCGGCGAGGGCCTGTCGGGGACCGGGCCCAAGGCCGGCGGCCCGCGCTACCTCCACCGCTTCGCCACCGAGCGCAGCTACACCGTCGACACCACCGCGGCGGGAGGCAACGCCTCGCTGCTATCGCTGGCGGACGAAGCGGGGTAGGGGCCCCGCTCAGGCGTCAAGCAGCGCCTTGGCCTTGGCGCGTGCCGCGTTGGCCACTGCCGTATCCCCGAGGCCGTCGAGGGCGCGGGCGTAGAGGCTCCAGCTGTGCGGGCTCGCGGGCTTGAGTGCGCTGCGCTCGGCGGTGAGCGCGCGGGCGAGAGGAAAGCGCCCGATCTTCAGCGCCGCCGCGATCAGCGTCTGGGCGAACAAGTCGCGCTGGGCGTGGCTGCCGCCGATGCGCTGGAGCGCGTAGCTCAACGGCATCAGCAGCGCTACGGCGAGGTCGTGCTCGCCGCCGCGGAAGGCGGCGAGCGCGGCGCAGGCGTCGATGC
>JAZFVR010000303.1:0-2219 GCA_036447835.1 Alphaproteobacteria bacterium
TTCTCGATCTTGTCAGCCATGCGCGCGCCCTCCCTCGCTCCCAACTTATACCAAGGATCAGTGATAAAAACCCATAGAGACGGTTTCCCGTGGCCTTCGGCTAGGCGCGCCCGGCGCTGCGATGCCGTTGCATCGTTAGCCGGTCGCAACGACGTCCGAGGGCCACGGGAAACCGTCTCTATGGGTTTTTATCACTGATCCTTGGTATTGGCGCCCGCGCGCCGGCGGGCAAGCCGGTTCGCTTCGCGGGCCGGAGACCACGATATGGCTTTATTATATTGTCATTCAATATATATATAATTATTATTATATATAAGGCTATTAGTTTGATAGAATGATTTTGGCCGAAGCTTCAAGTCGCGGAGGAAATCGGGAGGTGCACGGCGTCACCAATACGCCCAGCCGCAAGGATGTCAGGCGCCGCCAGCTGATCGAGGCGACGGTCGCCGAGATCGCCCGGCGCGGGTTCGCGAGGACGACTCTCGCCCACGTCGCCAGCAAGGCGGGGCTGTCGAGCGGCATCGTCAACTTCTACTTCACCGACAAGGACACGCTGCTGCTGGCGACGCTCGAGAGTCTCGCCGACGAGTACACGGCGGCCTGGAAGCGCGCGGTCGCCGGAGCCGGCCCGTCGGCGGCCGACCGGCTCGCGGCGCTGATCGAGGCCGAGTTCGACCCCGAAGTCAGCCGGCGCGACAAGGTGGCGGCGTGGGACGCCTTCTGGGCCGAGGCGCGCGCGCGGCGGCCCTATCGGGAGCTCTGTGCCGGCCTCGACGCCGAGCACCACGAGACCGTGCTGGAGCTGTGCCGGCGCATCGTCGCCGAGGGCGGCTACGACGGTGTCGACGCCGCGACCGTGGCGCGCGGCCTTACCGCAATGACGAACGGGCTGTGGCAGGAGCTTTCCAACGATCCCAAGCGTTTCGACCGCGAGGAGGCAAAGCGCACCTGCCGGGCGTTCCTCGCCGGCGTCTTCCCACGCGACTTCGTGCCGCCGCGCCCCGAAAGGTCCACGGCGGAGGCAGGCGCCGCCGCCGAGCCTCGATACTCGGCCGAGACGCTGCCGGCGTGGACCTACGACAACGCCGAGTTCTACGCGCTCGAGAGGGAGCATATTTTCCGTCGTAGCTGGCAGCTCGTCGGCCATGCGAGCGAGGCGCCGGAGCCGGGCGACTTCGTCACCCTCGACGTCGCCGGCGAGCGCGCCATCGTCGTCCGCGGCGCCGACGGGGTCTTACGCGCCTTCCACAACGTCTGCCGGCACCGCGCCTCGCGCGTCGTGGCGGAGGAGCGCGGCCGCTGCGAGCGCTTCTTCGTCTGCCCCTACCACGGTTGGACCTACGCCTTCGACGGCACGCTCAAGGCGGTGCCCGGCGAGCGCAGCTTCCCCGGCCTGAAGAAGGCGGATTATGGACTGAGGCCCGTCGACCTCGAGGTCTGGCACGGCTTCGTCTTCGTACGCTTCGCCGGCTCGGGCCCGGGCGTCGCCGAGATGATGGCGCCCTACGCCGCCGAGCTCGAGCCCTACCGCGTCGCCGGGATGCGACCGCTCGGCCGCGAGTGGCGCAAGACCATCGACGTCGACTGGAAGAACGTGATGGACAACTTCCTCGAAGGCTATCACATCCCGGTCGGCCACCCCGGCCTCTACCGCCTGTTCGGCAACAACTACGAGGTCGAGACGCAGGCGCACGGGGTGGGGCGCGCGTACTCGTGGCTGCGCGACAAGCCGTCGCCGAAGTGGAGCGAGCGCCACTACCAGAAGCTCCTGCCCGAGGTCGAGGGGCTGCCCGAGGAGCGGCGGCGGGCGTGGGTGTACTACAACCTCTTTCCGGCGACGACGCTCAACGTCTATCCCGACCAGTTCAGCACCTTCGTCATGTATCCGCTCGGCCCGGGTCGCACCCTCTTGCGCGCGCGCAACTACGGGCATGCCGACGAGCGGCGCGAGATGCGCGCCGCGCGCTATCTCAACGACCGCATCAACGCGCTGGTGCAGAAAGAGGACAACGTGCTCACCGACCGGGTCCAGGGCGGGCTGGCGTCGTCGAGCTATTCGGTCGGGCTGCTCTCGGACAAGGAGCTGTGCATCCGCCAGTTCCACGACATGGTGCGCCGGGTGCTGCCGGTCGCGCGCTCACCCGAGCCGCCGCCATTCGGGCGCGTCGCCGAGGCGAACCGGGAGTATGCGGCCGCCAACGGCGGCGACTGACGCGCCC
>JAZFVR010000304.1:0-3049 GCA_036447835.1 Alphaproteobacteria bacterium
ACACGCGCATCCTCGACATCCTTGGGCGCGAGCCCAACCTCACCGAGCTCGGCATCTTCTCGGTGATGTGGAGCGAGCACTGCTCGTACAAGTCGTCGAAGAAATGGCTCAGGACGCTGCCCACCGATGCGCCGTGGGTGATCTGCGGCCCGGGCGAGAACGCCGGCGTCATCGACATCGGCGACGGCCAGGCCGTGGTGTTCAAGATGGAGAGCCACAACCACCCGTCGTTCATCGAACCGTACCAGGGCGCGGCCACCGGCGTCGGCGGCATCCTGCGCGATGTCTTCACCATGGGCGCGCGCCCGGTGGCCAATCTCAACGCATTGCGCTTCGGCAATCCCGACCACCCGAAGACGCGCCATCTCGTCGCCGGCGTCGTCGCCGGCATCGGCGGCTACGGCAACTGCATCGGCGTGCCCACCGTGGGCGGCGAGTGCACGTTCCACTCATCCTACAACGGCAACATTCTGGTCAACGCCATGACCGTGGGCCTTGCCGACAAGGACCGCATCTTCTATTCCGCCGCCGCCGGCGTGGGCAACGCGGTGGTCTACGTCGGCTCGAAGACCGGGCGCGACGGCATCCACGGCGCTACCATGGCCTCGGCTCAGTTCGACGACGACAGCGAGGCCAAGCGGCCGACGGTACAGGTCGGCGACCCGTTCACCGAGAAGCTGCTGCTCGAGGCGTGCCTCGAGCTGATGGCCACCGACGCCATCGTTGCCATCCAGGACATGGGCGCCGCCGGGTTGACCTGCTCGTCGTTCGAGATGACGGCCAAGGGCGGCGTCGGCGTCGAGCTCGACCTCGATCGCGTGCCGCTGCGCGAGCCCGGCATGAGCCCGTACGAGATCATGCTGTCGGAGAGCCAGGAGCGCATGCTGATTGTCTTGCGGAGCGGGTGCGAGGAGCAGGCGCGCGCGGTGTTCGAGAAATGGGAGCTCGACTTCGCCGTCGTCGGCGCGATCACCGACACCGGCCGCGTGGTCGTCAAATTCGAGGGCGAGGTCGTCGTCGACCTGCCGGCCGCGCCGCTCACCGAGGAAGCGCCCGAGTACGAGCGGCCGTGGACGCCGACGCCGCGGCCCGCTGCGCTGGCGCCCGCCGAGGTAGCGCCGCCGGAAAGTCTCACCGCCTGCCTCGCGCGCCTCATGGCAAGCGCCGATCTGTGCAGCAAGCGCTGGGTGTGGGAGCAGTACGACCACATGGTCATGGCCGACACCGTCCAGCGCCCCGGCGGCGACGCCGCGGTGGTGCGCGTGCACGGCAGCAACAAGGGCTTGGCGCTGACCACCGACTGCACGCCGCGCTACTGCGCCGCCGATCCGCGAACCGGCGGCGCCCAGGCAGCGGCCGAGGCGTGGCGAAACCTCACCGCCGTCGGCGCCCGCCCGCTCGCCGTCACCGACTGTCTCAACTTCGGCAGCCCCGAGCACGCCGACGTCATGGGCCAGTTCGTGGGCTGCGTCGAGGGCCTCGCACGAGCCTGCCGCGCGCTCGACTTCCCCGTCGTCTCGGGCAACGTCTCGTTCTACAACGAGACCAACGGCCGCGCGGTCCAGCCCACCCCGGCGATCGGCGGGGTGGGGCTGATCGCCGACCTCGACCGCATGGCAACGCCGGCACTGAGGCACGCGGACGAGACCCTGATCGTCGTCGGCGAGACGCTCGGGCATCTCGGGGCCTCGCTCTATGCGCGTGAGATCGCCGGCAGCGAGGCGGGCGCACCGCCGCCGGTCGACCTCGCCGCCGAACGCCGCAACGGCGACTTCGTGCGCGGGCTGATCGAGGCCGGGCGGGTGAGCGCCTGCCACGACGTCTCCGACGGCGGGCTCCTGGTGGCGGTCGCCGAGATGGCGCTCGCCGGCGGCGTCGGCGCCACGCTCGCCGCGCCCGCCGGCGATCCGCCGCCGCACGCCTGGGCCTTCGGCGAGGATCAGGCGCGCTACGTCGTCGCCGTCTCTGCGGACGAGGCCGAGGCCGTACTCGCCGACGCGGACGCCGCCGGGGTGCCCGCCGCCGCCGTTGGCCGCAGCGGTGGCGCTTCGTTGACAGTTTCCGGCGACCACCCTATATCGCTGGTGGACTTACGCGAGGCCCACGGGGCCTGGATGCCCGCTTACATGGCGGCCGGGTGACCGGTACCATAATAGGTAAAGGGAGGGACGCCCAGATGGCCATGGACGCCGGCGAGATCGAGCGCCTGATCTGCGAGGCTATCCCCGATGCGCGGGTCACGATCAAGGATTTGCGCGGCGATGGAGACCACTACGACGCCCACGTGGTTTCCGCGGCTTTCAAGGACAAGACCCGCATCGAGCAACACCAGATGATCTACCGGGCGCTGCGCGGCAGGATGGGCGAAGCGTTGCACGCGCTGGCGCTGCAGACCGCGGTCCCCGACGACGCCTGATCAGTCCACGTGAGAGTGAGGTAAACGAATGGCCGACAATCCCGTTTTCGAACGCATCCGCCAGGACGTCTCGAGCAGCCAGGTGGTGCTCTATATGAAGGGCACGCCGATCTTCCCGCAGTGCGGCTTTTCCGCCGCGGTCATCCAGATCCTCGGCGACCTCGGGGTCAAGTTCAAGGGCATAGACGTGCTCGCGGACCCCAGGCTGCGCGAGGGGATCAAGGCGTACAGCGAATGGCCGACGATCCCGCAGCTCTACGTCAAGGGCGAGTTCGTCGGCGGCTGCGACATCGTGCGCGAGATGCACGAGACGGGCGAGCTCGAGGCGCTCATGAAGAGCAAGGGCGTCGAACTGGCGGCCTGAGCGTGGGCGTGCGCGAGCCCGCCGCGATCACCGGCTATCACGCGCATATCTATTACGACGACGCTACCCGGGCGACGGCGGCGCGGATACGCGAGGCGCTCTCGGCGCGCGCCGACGTCGAGCTCGGGCGCTGGCGCGACGAACCGGTCGGCCCGCACCCGCGGGCGATGTACCAGGTCGCCTTCGCCGCCGATGCGTTCCCCGAGGTGGTGCCCTGGCTGATGCTCAACCACGGCGGGCTCAGTGTCTTCATCCACCCGCTCACCGGC
>JAZFVR010000305.1:0-2070 GCA_036447835.1 Alphaproteobacteria bacterium
CAGGAGAACGTCGCCCGGCAGATCGCCGAGCAGATGGCAGACTTCCTCACCGTCGGCGCGGTCACCAACGCCCTCAACATGCCCTCGGTGAGCGCCGAGGAGGCGCCCAGGCTCAGGCCCTACATGAAGCTCGCCGACCAGCTCGGCAGCTTCGCCGGCCAGCTCACCCGCACCGGCCTCAAGGCGGTGACGGTGGAGTACGAGGGCCACGTCACCACCCTCAACACCCAGGCGCTCACCGCCATCGTGCTGCAGGGCCTGCTGGCGCCGCTGCTCGACGAGGTCAACATGGTCAACGCGCCGCTCATCGCCCGCGAGCGCAACATCGCGGTGAGCGAGATCAAGCATGCCCGCCAGGGCGACTATCAGACCCTGATCTCGCTCACGGTCACCACCGAGAAACGCAGCCGCAGCGTCGCCGGAACGCTGTTCGCCGGCAACAGGCCGCGCATCGTGCAGATCAAGGGCATCAACATCGAGGCCGAGCTCGGCCCGCACATGCTCTACATCGCCAACACCGACAAGCCGGGCATCATCGGCCGCCTCGGCATGGCGCTCGCCGACGCCAACATCAATATCGCCACCTTCCACCTCGGCCGCCCGGCCAAGAATGGCGACGCCATCGCCCTGATCCAGGTCGACGAGCCGCTGTCCGAGGAGGTGCTTGCCAAGGTGCGCGCCATCGACGGCGTCCGCCAGGCGACGGCACTGAGATTCTGAGGGCGCGGCCTGCGCCTCTTGCAACGCCCTTTCGCGCATCCGCCCATGGTGTAAACTCAGCCATGCCATGAACGACGAGTTCGCCAAACGGGCCCTGTTGCCCGCGGGCCTGCGCGACGTGCTGCCGCCCGACGCTGGGTTCGAGGCGGGCGTCGTCGAGCATCTGCTCGGCAGCCTCGCCGGCCACGGTTACGAGCGCGTCAAGCCGCCGCTCGTCGAGTTCGAGGAAAGCCTGCTGGCCGGCGCCGGCGCGGCGATGGCGGGGGCCACCTTCCGGCTCATGGACCCGGCGTCCCAGCGCATGATGGGGGTGCGTGCCGATATCACACCGCAGATCGCGCGCATCGCCGCGACCCGGCTTGCCGGCGCCCCGCGGCCGCTGCGCCTGAGCTATGCCGGCGAGGTGCTGTGCCTCGTGGGCAGCCAGCTCAGGCCCGAGCGCGAATTCGTCCAGGTCGGTGCCGAGCTGATCGGCAGCGCATCGCCCGCCGCCGACGCCGAGGTCGTGCTGCTCGCCGCCGAGGCGCTCGCCGGCGTCGGAGTGTCGGGCCTTTCGATCGATCTCACCCAGCCGACGCTGGTCGCCGCGGTGTGCGAGGGGCTCGGGCTCGACGCCGCCGTCACCGGCGCGATACGCGCCGCGCTCGACCGTAAGGACGCCGCCGCGGTGGCCGCCGTCGGCGGCCGCGGGGGGGCGCTTCTCGGGGCCATGCTGCGCGCCGCGGGCGCGCGCGAGCAGGCGCTCGATTCGCTGGCGGGGCTCGACCTGCCGCCCGCCGCCGAGGCCGAGCGTGACCGCCTGGCCGAGGTCGCCGGTCTCGTCGCCGCCGCCGCGCCCGACCTCGGGCTCACCATCGACCCGGTCGAACACCGCGGCTTCGAGTACCACACCGGCGTCAGTTTCACCCTGTTCGTGCCCGGCGTGCGCGGCGAGCTCGGCCGCGGCGGGCGCTATCGCCTCGGCGACGGCGACGGCGAGCCGGCGACCGGGTTCACGCTCTACATGGATCCGGTGCTGCGCGCCCTGCCGGCGGCGACGCGGGCGCGCAGGCTGTTCGTCCCCGCGGGCGCGGCGCGCGGGGAGTCGACGCGGCTGCGCGGCGAAGGCTGGGTCACGGTCGCCGGGCTCGACGCGATCGCCGACGCGACCGCCGAGGCCCGCCGCCTCGGTTGCAGCCACGTCCTCGCCGACGGCGAGATCGTTGCGCTCGAGGGCTGAGCGGGGGCTGAGCCATGGCCAATGTTGTGGTAGTCGGCGCCCAATGGGGCGACGAGGGCAAGGGCAAGATCGTCGACTGGCTGTCGCAACGCGCCGACGTGGTGGTGCGCTTCCAGGGCGGTCACAACGCC
>JAZFVR010000306.1:0-3024 GCA_036447835.1 Alphaproteobacteria bacterium
CGTCGGCGGTGAGCGCCGCCGCGCACGGCGAGCCGTTGACCAGCGCCAGGCTGTCCTTGGCCTCGACGCCGACGCGCCCGGCGAGGTCGCCGAACAGGTGCGAAAGCGGCAGGATCTCGCCGGCGCCACCGTTGCCCAGCAGCGGCACCCCGGGCAGGCGCTCGCCATCGAGCATGGCGGCGACCGCTTGCGCCACGTGCGGCGAGACCGCGGCGTGGCCCTCGAGGTAGTTGGCGAGGCGCGCCAGGACGATGGCGCGGGCGACGCGCTCGGGCGCCGCCTCGCCGTAGGAAGTAGCGGCGGCGACCGGCGGCCGCGCCGCCTGCTTGCGCCGTTCTTCGGGCGTAAGCTTGACCCGCGCCATCTGGCCGTAGCCCGTGGTGACGCCGTAGATGGTGATGTCGGGGTCGCTTTCGAGCAGCTTGATGAACGCGTCTCGGCACTCGGCCATGCGCGCGAGCGCGCGCTCGCCGATGCGCACGTCCTCGCCCCGCCAGGCGACGCGGCGCACGGTGTCGAGGGTGATCTCCGATCGCGATTCGAGAACGACGGTCATGACGCCGCTGTCGGCCTAGGCAGGTCCGAGCAGGCCGGCGGCGACGCTGTCGTAGATGACGAACGCCCCGAGCGCCATGGTCGCGCCGCCGACGGCTGCCTGCAGCGTGCGCTGGCCCCAGGTGAGCAGCCGCGCCGAATAGCTGAGCGGCACGGCGATCACGGCCGAAAGCACGGCCATGCCGCCGATCGAGCCGACGCCGAACACGGCGATGTAGAGAAGCCCCAGCGCCACCGGCTTGAGCGACGCCGCGCTCACCAGGAGCAAGGCGGCGGTGCCCGCCATTCCGTGCATCATGCCGACGAACAGGGTGCGCAGCGGTAGGCCGCGGGAGTGGGCGTGATCGTGCCGGTCGCGATCGTGGGGGCTGGTCTCGCCGCCATGCGAATGGGCATGAAGATGCACCAGCCCGTTGCGGTGCCGGTGCGTATGAAAATGGATGCGGTCGCGGATCAGGCGATGGAGCACCCAGCCGCCGAGCACGACGAGCATGACGCCGACGGCGAACTCCAGCCATTGTGCGAGTGCTTCCGGCACCGCGGTGCCGAGCAACAGCACCGTCCCGCCGAACAGCATCAATGTCAGCGTGTGCCCGACGCCCCAGACCGCGCCGTGGCGGACGATGCGGCGCAGCGAGCGCTCGCCCGACGCGATGCTGGCGACGGCGGCGACGTGATCGGCCTCGAGCGCATGGCGCATGCCGATCAGGAAACCGAGGAAGAGCGCCTCCGTCATGTCTCCGCCTTGCGATGTTTTCCGGTCCGGCGCACCCAATAGCCGCGGCGACTGGCCGATGGTTTGGCGGGCACTATACGTGCGCTCTCGGCGCGACAGAAGCGTGCAAATCGCACAAATTGCACAAATTGCAAGGTTGCGTAGTGCGCGAGGGAAAGGCCGTGGCGCCGGCCGACGGCGTCGCTACAATAGCGCCACCGATAGCGAGGGGAAGCAGACGATGAAACTGAGCACGCGGGATCCGTGGATGCCCGCCCCCGACTACGGCCGCTCGCTCGAAGGCCTGACGATCAACCTGCTGGTGAGCGACGTCGCCGCGGCGCTGGCGTTCCACCGCGAGGTGCTCGACGCCGAGGTGGTCTACGACGATCCGGACTTCGCCGTCTTGCGCCGCGGTAGCGCCGAGTGGATGCTGCACGCCGATCACACGTACAAGGACCACCCGCTCTACGGCAGCCTCACGGGCGAGCTCGCGCGCGGCATCGGCGCCGAGCTCAGGCTCCACGGCCGCGATCCCGACGAGGCCGAGGCGGCGGCGCGGCGGTTGGGCTTGACCGTGCTTCAAGGCGCCATGGACAAGCCGCACGGCCTGCGCGAGGCATTCCTGATCGACGCCGACGGCTACCTCTGGGTCGCGGACGTGCCGCTCGCCGGGTGACGGCCCGGCCGCACCTCACCCCTCGGCAGCGAAATCCTGGAAGCGTTCGATCGCGGCGCGGTCGTAGCCGATGCTCGCGGTCAGCAGCTGGCGCGTATAGGCGTGCGAGGGCGACGCGGTGCGCAGCCGCTCGACGTCCATCTCCTCGACGATGACACCGTGATTCATCACCGCCAGGCGGTCGCACATGTGGGCGACGACCGAGAGGTTGTGGCTGACGAGGATGTAGGTGAGCCCGTGCTCGCGGCGGAGCTGGCCGAGCAGGTTGAGCACCTCGGCCTGCACCGAGACGTCGAGCGCCGAGGTCGGCTCGTCGAGCAGCAGAATCCGCGGCTCGAGAATCAGCGCCCGGGCGACGGCGACGCGCTGGCGCTGGCCGCCCGAGAGCTGATGCGGGTAGCGGAAGCGGAACGCCGGCCCCAGCCCGACCTCGTCGAGCACCCGCACGACGCGCCGGTCGACGTCGTCGAGGCCGTGGATGACCGCCGGCTCGACGAGGATGCGATCGACCGTGTGGCGCGGGTGCAGCGAGCCGTACGGGTCCTGGAACACCATCTGCACCAGCTTGTAGAAGGCCTTCGAGCGGCGCGGCCCCTGCGCCGTCCCGGCCACCGTGACGCGCCCTTCCCAGTTCGGGTTGAGGCCGCAGATCGCCCGTAGCACGGTCGACTTGCCCGAGCCCGATTCGCCGACCAGGCCGAAGCTCTCGCCCTCGGCGACCCGGAACGAGACGCCGCGCACCGCGCGCACCAGGCTCTTGCCGCGGCCGAAGCTGACGAAGAGGTCGGCGACCTCGATCATCGCCTAGGAGCCTGTCCGGGTAATGGTCACGGGCTGCACCGCGTTTTCGAGGCCGCGGGCTAGGATGGCGTGGCCCCGCGAGGCCGGGCGCATCGCACGGGCCGGCAGACGACGCCCGGGGGCCTCTAAAACGCGGCCCGCTCGGGTCGACCCGGGAGGCGCGATTGCGGCGTCGCGAAGGCTTGACGATGCTCCAGCATCGCCGGCGCCTCCGCTCCTGGCACTCGCGCATCCTGGGTCGATGCAGTCCATGACCATTACCCGGACAGGCTCC